>CAYJHT010000008.1:0-14766 GCA_964369615.1 uncultured Desulfovibrionaceae bacterium | reverse complement strand
TGAACCCCATGCTATGGCAGATGGAATGGAAAAAAATCAGCTTAGAGCAGAGTGTTTTTAAAAATTGTCTTTATAGTCAATGTCTTAAAGTCAACATCGCAACAAAAACTACCGCCATTTTCTCGCATTTTCACCCTGTGTCATGCTGTGCATGGCGTGCATGATTTCAAATACTTAAGAATCGCGAAGAATATTTTGGGTCATATTTGGGTCATATTTGGGTCATGGGAATACGGATAATCAGCATTTTGTCATGACTGTAAAAGTCTACAAATACACACCCCATAAGCCTCCTTGCGTAAGACCTTTTGAACATTTATCAGTGTGTCAAGAACGTGCTGTTTTCTTTTGTTCTTTGCGTAAAAACTCCGTTGCTGAAATCGTTTGAACACCTTATTCTTTCTTTCCTACCTGAAGGGCGCCGTAGGCGTAGCCATTAGGTGAGGAACTAACCTTACGGCTATAGAGAGCAACGCTATTCAAATCCCTTGTTTTTAAATTTAAGCGTTGTCGCATTTTCAGTGACGGTGCGGACAATATTGACATCAAAGCCTTGCATGTCTGAACAGTCTGCTTCCATTTCTATGGAAATTTTTACCTCTGTATTTGGACGTTGAATTAAGTACATCAGTACTTCATCGACGACATCCTTCATTTCCTTCAAGGCGGTGTGAGGTTTTATTTCAACGCTGCCAAAGAAACGCCTTTTCACAGCATTGACCTTGGGCTGTGGCACGATATTCGGATCAGTGCGTACTCCGTTTGCACCAATAATCTTTCCTCCGCCAATGTGCAAGTCGGGTGGTGGTTCAAGCTCAAATCCTGCGTATGCTCTTTTTGTTTCCTCAACCTCGTTTACTCGCGTTTCATGCTCTAAAGCAGCTTCATGTGAGATGATAAGCAAGCTTTCATCCAATACAATCAACGTTACAGTGCCAAAAACAAAACCTTTATAGGTCTCTGCTTCTTGTCCTTGCGCGGTTGCAAAAAAATCACGTGAAGCGGTGGAGCTTTCTAGTGTTTTTTGTAAGACAGCTTTATCACGCAGTCGTGGTAAATAAAGGTATCGGCAAAAATCTTCCCATACTTGCTTTGCTTTAATGTGTTTTTTATCTCCTTTCCAGTAGTAGCTTTTGAGTTTTGCGTCTAAATGGAAAGGCGCCCAAGCATCAAGAACAAGTTCATACTCTTTAAGAATACGCTCTATTTCCTGCATTGGCTGCATATTATGACGCAATGTCATATTGTGTGTATCCCATTCGATGGCGCCCTGTTCTTCTCCAGACGGCGCAATGACCCATCGATAACTTTCTTCAGCAGATTTTTTTGCAACACGCTCTGCTGTTGTAAGGGCTTCTCTTGCCTGTCTGATGTTGTATTGATCAAGGTTGATCCGCTCATCTCGTATGTCATCAGCGATAGATTGCCATGCCAAGGCAGAGCGAACGAGTTCAGCAAGCCTATTGACATGGTCGTAGTCTGCCGCAAGAAATATGAGTCTGTTTCGATATAAGCGCGGCTGTTCGCCGCGTTTTTCAATGTATGTCTGCGCTTCATGCAGAGCGCTCTTAGGCGTATTTGTCGCAGGAATTTTACTGTGAGCTGCATGTGGTCGCAACACCACGAGTCGTAAAGTATCATCATCAGGAATGTCGGAATGTGGTACAAAAACATGGACTTTATTTGCAAATATGTTGCCGCCACGCACAAAAGCTTGAATATAGCCGCGTAAAGCCTTGTCAATATCCGCCTGAGAAAAACGATTTTTACGGTCTTCCATTTCGCGACGTAAGTTTGGGCGTGTATCGAACCAGTAATGTTCACTATCTTTATTGAGATAATAGAGCTTGTCACTAAGCCGCATAAGCGCATCCTTGTAGACAGCAAGGTGTTGCTCGGGCATAGCAGCCCCCAAGTAAATATGCGCCTCATTGATGCCCTTATATCCGTCAGGTGTCAGATGGTTGCCCGATGGGGCGCTGCCGAGAAAAATGCTTCGTGCAAGGCGTCGGCACGCCTGAATCCCCCCTAATCGTGGATCGTTACGCTCAATATTACGCGTTTCGGCGCGTGCCCCATCAATATCCCGTTCCACAACGGGATTCCATCCCTCCGGTAAATAATAGACAAGGTCATTGAGGGCATCACCACTATAAAGCGGAATATTGCCTGGCATGATAAGCGGGTCTTTGTTGTCGTCTTCCCAGAGACGGTGGATGACCTTTGCCATCAATTTGAGAACACCACGCGTGCGCTGAAAATTATCCAGGGACGACCAGTCTTCATAGAGACGGTCAAAGACTTCGGGGTGAATGGGATATGCTTTTCGCAAGCGATCTTCATAGTTTACATCACAGGTCTCTTTTGGAAAATAAGACGCATTATCCGTATAATACGCGGTAAATGCTTTGCATGTCTGTTCCACAGCTTGTGGGCTGAGGTTTTGAGTAAAAAGTCGACGGCGCACAATTTCAAAGGCTTCTTCTGTTCCAACGGGTTTCCATAAAGCATGTACGCGGGCAAAGGTGTGAGCAAGTGCGTCAAGAGCGCGTGTGCCGTAGCTATCACCCGCTTCTTTTTCAGATGCGGGGAGAGAGGCAAGGAGGATAGCAGTGGGGACAGCTTTAAGCGCTTCCGTCAGAGCCTGAATGAAGGACAAATTACTGCTGAGCGTACCGCCTGTAAGGCTTTTGTCAGCAAACTGACGCACATAGGACACAAGTTCGTCCATGAGGATAACGCAAGGCGCCGCCATGCACAATAACTGCTCTAATACGTCCTTGCCGGGTGAGGTGCCAGATATATCTGCTTCTGCCACGAGCGCGTAACCATCGGCACCGGCAAGCTGCCACGCAAGTTCTCCCCAGAGAGTGTGTATGCTGTGTCCGTCGTAGATTTGAGGCTGATTTGGGGCAAGTTTGACACCATCAATAATGGCTATGCGTGCCTTGGGGAGTTCTGTGAGGCCTACTTCATCCAAAATGGCAGAAATACCTGTAAGTTCGCTGGGGAGAGGGTGTGTTGCCAAGTGGTAGACGGCAAGCATGGTATGGGTTTTACCGCCGCCAAAGGCCGTTTGAAGCTGAATGACAGGGTCACCGCCGCGACCGGAAAGACGTTGTAGAACTGAGAGCAGGAGCAGACGCATTCCTTCTGTGATGAAGGTGCGTTGAAAAAAAAGAGGGGCGTCTTGATATTCTTCACCTGCGGTACCTGCGTGAACGCGTGAAATGTCGGCAGCAAATTCGGCTTGCTGAAAGGTACCTTTTAAAACATCTTCATGGGGGATGGCGACTTCACGCCACGGGCGCAATGGTGTCATGGTAGAACCTCCGCTTTCAAGCTACATTTTGAGTGAAATTTCGCTTCAAGAAGATATGCAAAGCATTGTATTTTTAGTATGTAAAACATAAGCACTCCGTGGTGTCGCCATCAGATGACATTAACTTATTGTATAGTCCATGCGAGTGAAGCGGGTTTGATATTTATATCCATAACAATGGGATGCGCATCAATGGCTTTAACATATTGCTTAAGTTTTTTGCAAATATCATCCAACTCAAACTCACGCGGAAACAGTTTGCTGTGCTTTTTGGGCTGTAAAAAAACATAGGCTATTCGTAGTGTTTTTGCCTGAGTAGCCTCAGCTGCAAAAATTTTCTCCGTATTCACGGCATTGCATGACGCGGGGAGAAGCATGGCGAGTGTGTCAAATACTTTATTGCGGAACTCATGCCACGGCTCAATCGATTTGCGCCGCCTATGTTGCCTATAATCTTTTACTTCAATAAGCCAAAGTTCTTTTTGAGGTGTTAAGGCGAGTAAGTCCACGCTGCATATGCCATTGCCTTTTTCATCACGTACTTTGCAAAATTGCTTGCGGTAAAATGCCCAGTCATCACATTTCACTATTTTCCAGTTTGTCGGAAAAGTACAAGTGAGTGTGTTGTCAATAATGTGAATTTGTGTGCTATTTGCCACTTTCCTCCTCCCCAAAGATGGCATCTCTATGACGTTGGGACTGTGATAAGGACTCATCAAGGGCAATAATATCCCCAATATCATCAGAGCTATCTCCCTGCATCACCGTCACGCCTGTATATTCCTCACTGAGGTGCAAGCCAAAATAGCGCACATTTTTAAGTTCTTTTTTCTCTTGGAGAATTTCTAGTTCACGCAAGAGGAAAAGGCTGTGGGTGGCTATGGTTATTTGCATGATGTTCGATAGTTTTGCTAAGATTTCTGCGAGCGCCTTAATGAGTTTGGGGTTCATATTAGAGTCAGGTTCATCCCAAAAAAGCGACGTACCCTCTTCGATGCTTCCATTACGGATGAGATGGGATAAGGCTCCAATTTTATTATGTCCTTCGGCAAACAGCGTGGCAGGTGTGAGCTTGCTATTTTGTGGGGAATCCTTGTTCTGAAAGGAAAATGTTTTGCTATCATAAATCACTGTGTAATTACCAATAATCTCTTCACTTATGTGAACACCCTGAAGTAAGTCTTCGTCAATGTCTCTCAGAGGTGCTGCATCAAGAGCTTCGGCAAAATCAAGATAAGTCTCATCAAAACCAAGTTCTCTCTTTCTCAAAGAGGAACGAAAACCATCGTATACAGAGAGGATTTCTTTTGCAGGAAAAAAAAGGGGGAAGGATTTAACCTCATCGTAAGTAAAGTATTGATTATCTGTATCAATGTGTTTGCTATTGTCTGGATTATCAAAACATGCAAAGCTTGTCGTCATTTTGCCCTTGTCACAAAAGCTTGCGGATATACTGAGTTTATTATTGTTATTGATAGTGTTGATTAAAGCACATTCTGGAGATATGCGAAATAGCCGGCAAAGCCTCTCTGTAAAATCTCTATAAAACAATATAGGTTCATTAGGTTTCTCCTTGGCCTCATCCACTGATCGCAATATTCCGTACCCTAGCTTCAACAAATGCGTTTTGCCAGTGCCGTTTTCGCCAACAATGACATTAAGCCCCTTGGAAAAATGTAATTCCGCTTCGGGGAAGCAAGTGAAGTTTTGTATTTTTAATGTGTTGAGCATCTCAATTCCTTTCTTCATGCGATATAATACAAATCTACAGCATGTTTCTCATTAAAAAAGCGACCCTTGCTCGCCCCCGCTCTTGCGCTCTGTAAACGCAAGGGCAGCCTGTTCGATATGTGGCCAGCTGATGATGCACTCATTGTAGGCTCTGGCATCGTCGGCGCGATGTGTGCGTTCGCACAATGTATACAAGCGATACGCAAGGGCACGCACAAGGCCGGTATTCAGCGTTGTTGTGCTGCCAAGTCGTGCCAGCATTTCCCCCGTTTTTTGCTCACCGTCTTTGTGTAGCGACGCAATGCAGCGGTGTAAGCCTTCCCATGCAGAAATGTGGGCGTCTTGCTTTATATCCCATATATCCCACTGTGCAGACAATTTCTGCCACCGCAGATGGCGCACCTTCGCATCTCCGCTTTCGACAATACCCGCATCCACTACCGCTTGCATGTTCATGCCCTTGGCACGCGCCAACACGTCCGCTTCGCCAAAAGAACCGGGTGCCCATGAATATTGCTCAAACCACTGTAGCGCAAAAAGTGTTTCGGCGTCAAAGCCTTCATCGCCGCCAAAAAAGCGGTTAATAATGCGTAAGGCGGTCTTCACGCCCATGGGGGTACCGTCGGCGTCGAGGACGGCTGTGGACTTGCTGAAAATAGCCATGCCCGGCCCGATGATGGCTTGCGACAAGTCCACGGGAGCTACGGGGGAATTGACGCCGCCCCGCGTCATGGCGGAGAAGGCAGATGGCAGCGTCTTGTCAAGCTCGCGCTGAAATTCCCGACGGCTGATGCTGGGGGCGTCGGATTCACGCTTGCGACAGACGAGGACTATGGACGAGGCGAGGGCGTTGGTGCCGCTGGCAATCATACGACTTGATTGTTCACTGCGCAAAGGCCATGTGCCTGTGATGGCAAAACCTGCTTCAATGACGGCTTCCAAAAATGTTTCCCATCCCGTGCTGGATGTGCCATCCGTCTGTGTGTCGGACTGCTTAAAGGCGTAATAAATGCTTACGGGGAAAGCAGGATGGGACTGTTGTGCTAAATTGCGGATTGCTTCCGTCATGCCCGAAAGAAAAAAATGCTCTGCGGCCTCTCGACCACCATGCCTATATGGTGACGCAATCAGTTCCTCGGCCTTGGGCACGCTGAGCGTGGTAAAGAGACTTGGAAAAATGGGCTTGAGCCCTTTTCGTAACCATAGATAAAAGAAGTCTGAAAGGTCAGCATACGAAATATTGTCATAGTAAGGAGGGTCAGTGGAAATCAGTTTACCTTGCGATATTGTTGATGTTGCCGCGTCTTGTTGCGTAGCAAAATGTTGTTGTGATGTAATTGCAAGCATGGGAAGTCTATTGATGCAATGCCCAACATACTGCGCGCATGTTGTAAAGCTCCCAACATATTCTTCAAGAATATTTGCTTCGGGATAGTCCCATGTCATTGCAATGGCTTGTTTTGCGAACAGGTTCATAACCTTTTGGTTACTTGAAATCCATCGTGTACAAGAATTATTGAAGTCAGCACATCTATCCAGCGTAAAGGCCAAATACACGCCCACTGCCTCAGCATATGCTCGTGCGCCCACACCGCCGTCATCAAGTTTCACACCATCATCGTCCATACCTGCTTTTACGGCGTCGCGTTCGCACTGGTCAATAGCCTCATGAACGAGGTCAGAAAACGTATTGAGGGCAAGGAGCTGGCGGGGGGTGAAGAGGTCGCCATAGCTTGTGAGACCATAGCTTGGTGTCCAAAAGTTGCGTTTATCATTTGAAAGCAAAGCCGCAGGTTTCCATGAATTTGAAACATGCTTTGCCAGCGCTTCGTGTTCGGCTTGTGCCTCCACATAAACACGCCCGCGACTGCCTTCAAGGACTATAGCAAGCAGCCGTTGCCCCATGCGTCCCGCTTGCCCTTCATCCTTGATATACTGCGGCTCTATGGGACTTTCTGATAAAAGACAGCGGAACTTTGCACCACGCGCTAATTTCGTCCCACTCTTCGCTCCTTCCGGCGGTTTGCCCACGCGCACGGCAAAGCTGTAGTCCTCATCGTTAATGACAGGTTCCAAGTACGCTTCCTTCCCTTTTTTTGACGAAAGCACAAAGGTGGAGGCCAGCGGCACATGGACATGGGAGAAAATCGGATTGGGGCTTGCGACGGTGCGCGCCCAAATCCATGCGATGACCGTGAGTTCTTTGTTCACATATTCTTGCAAGTCAGGGCGGTTGTGTACCATATGGGCCGTGATTTTTACTTTCGGATAGAAGTGCCCGATGCGTTCTTGCGCTTTTTCCCGCATCCACAGGCCATAGCGGCGCACGTCTTCGGCAAGTCCGGCAGCGCCTTTCCAGCTCACGAGGCCAGTTATTTGTTCACCCGCAGGCACGGGAGCCACAGGGGGGTTGCCTGCAAATTTTGGCGGAATTTCGATCATGGCCTTGTTAATGGTGACGGCCACGGGGTTCAAGTCTGACGCCCATGCTTCGAGGCCGAGGCGTTGTGCTTCCAAGGGGATGGCGCCGCCGCCGGCAAAGGGGTCGTTAAAGGCGGGGAGTTTTTCGGGATTAAAGAGGGTGTCGGCGTCGGGGTGATGCTTGTTGAGTTCGCACGTTTCTTGCCATGAGCGCAGAATTTCCCGTCTGGCGCGGTTAAGCACGTCTTCATTATTGGTGTTTTCCCACTTCACGAGGTCTTCGATGAGACGAAAAAGGCGTTCGCGTTCCCTTTCTGCTTCTTGGCCGTGTTTGGAGGTAGAGGGGTCGTTGACCATTTGTGCAAAGATGACAGCCCGTGCGGCGGCGAGGGGACGCCGTGCCCACCAGAGGTGTATACCACGCGGATGTGCGCCGATGCCGGGCATCTTTTCGTATGCACACGCGGCATTGATACTGTCCAGAGGCAATGCCACTTCTATGAGCTTTTTGGGGCTGTGTATGGTCATAATGTGCCTTTATGGGGTAGGAATGTTTTCTGCAAAGTACAGTGTTTTTGTGGTATAAAAGCTGGAGTCATGAAAGAGCACATCTTCCAGTACACTTTCCCCTTCTGCGTCTTCTGTTATTTCCGCAAGTGTGCGCCAAATTTCACCGCGCCTGCGAATAAGACGTGGGCAGTTGAGATTTAAGAGTTCGATGGTGCTTATAACAAGGTTTTCAGCAATGCCAGCTCGTGCGCACGCTGCTGTGTCCGGCGCAAAGGCTATGCCACTTGGGTGTAAGACTGCCTCAAAAATCGGATAATCCGGCAAATCGTCATAGGGATTCAAGCAACATTGCGTGGGCTGTGTATTGCCCTTTGTTTCGCCGCAACTATAGTTTTCCCGTGCTGTGGGGTCATCGGAGTATTCGCCTGCTCTGGTGTTTCTTGCCTCCGTTCCCCCAAGGCAGCAGGCCAGCATATTCGTAAAGTCCAGCGTATGGTCGGCATCGGCGGTCGTACATGACTTTGGAATAAAGTGTTCTATCTGTATATTCTTTTTCCGTAAAGGCATTTCACAATAGGCACAGGCTTTGCGCTGGTTGCTTTTGAGCGCGCCGCGGGCTGTTGTGTAGGCACTGTTCTTTTGCTGACGAAAATCACCCCAGCGCGCACCTTCTGTTGTTTCGCCTTGTGGGGGATTGGTCTGCACAAAATCTTGTACCGCCTGCGTGAATTGTGGTGGCTCTTGAGGTCGTGTAAGTTTATGCATGGGCACGTTCCTTCTGACCTAAACAGCCTTCTGCTTGGCGTGTTGTTCGTCTTTCCTTGCGTGCGATAAACATATCGAATCTGTCCAAAATGGGGTCATCAAAAAGCCAGTCATCCAATTTGTCCCGCAATTCTTGTGCCTTCGAGGAAAGCCCTTCACCGGAATTGATAAGCTGTATATATTGCTCTGTGACGTCCTGCACTTCATTAGGAGGACGCCTGTTGACGCCAAAGACATCTTCCAACACCCGCGAACTTTCAGCGCCATAGATGCTCGTTTCCACTGGCACAACACGCCCACCTTGAAGCACACGCACATGCTTTGGCTCAACACTAGAAATGACCTGCGGGCTGTGGGTCGTCACAATAAATTGCGTATTTGGAAATGTGCGCAAAAGATCGGGGAGTACGCGCTGCTGCCACGAAGGATGCAAGTGCAAGTCCACTTCGTCAATGAGCACAATGGCAGGCGATTCTAAAACGGACTTGCCTTGCTTGTTGTACTGTTCCGCGTTGGCGGTAGACATCTGACTTGCAAGATGTATGACGAAAGCAAGCATATGACGGTAACCATCACTGAGTTGTGAGACGCTATACTCTATTTCCGGCTTGCCTTTTTTACAAATGAACATATCCACAGGCACCTTAGCCGTAAAAGGAAAGTCATACTCTCCAAGCACTTGGCTTACTGCCATACGCACGGCTTGTAAGTCGGCAAATCTGTATTCTACGTCGCGGATTTTTATGGCGTGCTTTGCTTCATCAGCCTCTTTATCGGAAAACCATTTCAAACTATCTTTATAGGTTAATGCCGCTGTTGATGCGTAAATATAGATACCTTGCCTGCCGCGTAGAGGTTGCTGATGCATACCTCTATAATAGCAAATAAATGGAGAGCCAAACAAGCCTTCGATTTTATCGGTGTCGATGCTTGAGAGGTCGCTTTGTAAAATGTATTGTTTGTTGTCAAGAAGAGTGCATTCTAAACGTTGCCTTCCATTTGCGTTCAGAGTGTTGTCTTCTTTATAGGTTTGTACAGAGAAGCCATTGTCTTTGACTGTCTCTAAAAATCGATTCACCACATCCAACACCGCCGTCTTCCCGCAACCATTGCCCCCCACAAGGACGGTTAAGCGTTCGTGAAAGTCGATGGTAATATCTTCAAAGCAACGGAAGTTTTTTATATTCACAGACTGTAATTTCATAGCTTACTCACTTGTGACGGATTGTAATATATCGGCGATGTCATAGTTGACACTGCAGGCGTGCCAGTCCGGTTCCTTTGTAAAGGGTTGTCGGACATAGTGCAGTGTATCGGCCTTGTCACCGTCCACAAAGACAATGGCAAGCCAGAACTTGTCGCCTTGGTTAAGGGCGGAAAGGATTTCGTTCTTTGTCACTGTTATGGTTGTTTGTCCGACGGCGCGGCCTTTGACTTCAATATGACGGGCAGGCGGGCGCACGCCATCACTTCGCACAGGGGGCTGGCTTGTAATGTCCCAGCCGCATTTATGGGCAGAGACATCTGTGACGCTATTGCCCCGCGCTTTTTCGGCGTCCATAACACAGCGCATGGCGCACAGTTCCACACGCTGTCTAGCTGCGGCATCGCTTGTGCGTGCTGGGGCAGACGACGTGCCTTGCAGCTTGTCCAGCAAGCCTTGTGGCACAATGAGCGCGGCACCTCTCATCACAGGCGTGGCAGACACCACACGTTGCATGGCTTGCAGTTCTTTCGTGCGCGATTCTAGTCTATAGTTCAATTCTTCAATGAGGCGTTTTGTATTATCTATATTGAGGCGCATGTCCTTCCCTGCTTTTTGTTTTTCATCATAGCTAAAAAGCAGGTTTCCTTGGTAGTGAATTTCCTTTGTGAGCCTTTCATGCACGGCACTTTGTGTACGCTGTGCCTGTAAGGTGCGTCGGGTGCGTACTTCGTCAAGGTGTTGTGGCACAAGGTGCTGTGTGGCATAAGCAAGGGCGAGTTGTTCCGGTGCTTTGGTAAGACATGAAAAAGTCTTGCTCTGCAAAAGAGGAAGTACAGCCTCATGCTGCTCTTTCGTCAAGATTTCATAATCCAAATAAGGCGCCCAGCCGCCATGTACTGCCTCACCGTGCGCGTCCAATTCCACAAAGTGCAACCTTTGAGAAACATTGCTTTCATGTCCTCCTTGGGATTCTGGGCGGATGCAATGGTCAATGATACAAAGGAGACGTGGCTCTTCGCCCATATCACAGGGGTCAAGAAGTATGGTACCTTGGTGGAGTGTGTCGCTTAACTCCTCTTGAAAAAGGGTAAGTATCGCACGCAGAAGAGGATGTCCTGGGTGCATAAGCGCTGCATGCGCACCGCCGCCCGTAGGGAGTTCGATGTGTTCTTTCTCAAAGCAAATGCGTTCATAACGACGTAAGACGGGGTTGTTATGGCGGTGGTCGCGCTTATGCTTGCCCTTGTCTTGTATTTTGCTTGGCACATGCGTGATTTCATAACGTCCGCGTTCGCGCTTATACGCGACGCCTCCCAACTGTGCAAAGGCTGTTAAAAAAAATGCACGAATATAATGCGGCTGAAGCTTACGCGCCTCTGCTTTTTCCATCTCATCACGAATGGCAAAGACGCTTTCCAAGGGCATGATTTCTTCGCACAGGGTGTTGCGCTTCATAACCTCTTGAATCCATGAAATTTCTGTGGCATTGTCCACTTGTGTGGTGAGCCATTCTCGACGCTGTGGATCGTCTCCATAGCGGATAGCTTCCAGCAGTAAATCTTTTAGCTTCACGTCTGAAAATATTTCGCCCAACACATTAAAAACTTGACCGCCCAAGGACGATTGTGCTGCTTTAAGCTTTTCTAGCAGACGCACGAACACTTCGCCCTCTCGTGTATTTATGGCCACCATATTCCATAAGTGGCACACTTCCTTTTGCCCGATACGGTGAATACGTCCAAAACGCTGTTCCAAGCGGTTGGGATTCCAGGGTAAGTCATAATTGACCATGAGATGCGCGACTTGCAGATTAACCCCTTCGCCTGCGGCATCGGTGGCAAGGAGAATGCGGACTTTTTTATCATGACGAAAACGCTCTTGGACGAGTAGACGCTCATCGCGTCGTACGCCGCCATGTATGCTGACTGTAGCATCAGGTGTACAGAGGACGCCTGCAATACGTTCTTTTAGGTATTCCAAGGTGTCACGATGTTCTGTAAAGATAATAAGTTTGCGCTGTTGCCCGTCCGAGGTGCGCATGTGCGTGTTGTCTTGTAAAATGGATGAAAGTTGCTCCCACTTTTTGTCTGTGCCGGAATGTAAGACTGCATGCGCTTGTTGCTCTAGCTTTTCAAGAAGTGCTATCTCTTTTTCAAGTTCGCGCTGTGTGCGTGCCGCAGTAGCTTGGTCAATCAAGACCTCTTCTGCTTGTTCCATTTGCTCGGCAGAAAAATCGTCGTCATCAAAAGTATTATCAAGATATGCATCAAAATTGCGCACGTCCTTGGGGAGGTTCATGTTGTCCGGCGAAAATTGAGCGTCTTGCATATCAATAAGGCGTTTTTGTAAACGTTTTTTACGACGCCGTAGCGATGCCCAAATGGCTTGGGGGCTTGAAGCAAGGCGACGTTGCAGGGCTGTTAAGGCAAAGCCCACGCGTCCCTTGTGGGCGCCTTGGAGCCTGTCTGCCTTGCCCATTTCATCGCGTACATATTGCGTCACTGCTTCATAAAGCGCTTCTTCATGGGGGGAAAGCATATAATTTGCCGTATAGGCGCGACGTTCGGGAAAAAGGCGGGTACCATCAAAGCGATAAAGTTCTTCCTTGATAAGGCGCCGCATAACATCACTGACCTCCACTCTTTGTGCTTTTTCGCGGGGTTTGCCACAAAAACGGTCAGCATCCAAAAGAGAAAGAAAGAGTTGAAAATCTTCTTCCTTGCCATTATGGGGCGTCGCTGTCATGAGGAGAAGATGGCGCGTTGTTTTGCCAAGAAGTTTTGCAAGCTTAAAACGCTTTGTTTCATGTACTTTACTGCCATAAAAGCTTGCAGAAAGCTTGTGCGCTTCGTCCATAATAATGATGTCCCAACTGCTGTGTGCAAGCTTCTCTTGGAGGTCTTCATGACGTTTAAGCTGGTCAAGGCGCGCGATCAAGAGGTTGTGTTCATCAAAGGGATTACCGCTTAAGGCATTGTCATTCATCTCTTTTGTAAAAATAGAGAAAGCAAGGGCAAATTTGGTGAAGAGCTCTTCGCGCCATTGGTCAACGAGTCCTCCGGGTGCAATTACAAGAACACGCTGCGCGTCGGCACGCATGAGAAGTTCTCGAATAAGCAAACCGGCCATGATTGTTTTGCCTGCCCCGGGGTCATCGGCGAGCACAAAACGCAAGGGCTGTCGTGGCAACATACTTTCATAAACGGCAGAAATTTGGTGAGGAAGGGGTTCTACGTTTGACGTGTGTACCGCCATCATGGGGTCAAAAAGGTGCGCAAGGTGGATGCGTATTGCTTCGGCTGTAAGGCGAAAATGTTCTCCTGACGCTACGAACGACCAAGGAAGTGTATCCGTTGCCACGCTAAGATTGGCTTCATCGCTACGAAAGAGCATTCGTTCATGAAGGGCACCGCTCGGGCTTTTGTAATACAAAACACACGCATCCGACCCAAGCATGTTTGCCGTCACGACTTGGACTGTTTGGCCATGCTCTACTCCCTCTAGTGATGTGTTAGGTAAAATATGTTCAAGACGTACCATGCAAGCTCCCATTATAAAATTTTATTACATCAAGGTATTTTCAAAAATCATATACTCCAGTTTGTTCATTGTTGGCACCTGCCGCCATAGTGCCGCAAGTGCGCACAAAAGGCAAGGGGCGGATATGGCGAAAAAAGCCTGTTGCGCGATGCTAAAAGGGGAGATTTTAAGGGTAACAGGCTTTTCTGTTGTGATGTTTCTATGTTTTCACTGCATGTTTCAATGTTTGCACGAATACTGTGTAGGCCTCACGGTCTTTTTCTGGTAAAAATGTTGACCAGCACAAAAGCTGTTCCAGCCATTTGTCAGGCAATGCCTTGTTTTTCAAAGCTTGCTCAGTGGCGATACCCACGAGCATGAGGCCGCGGTTGCGTGTTTTTCTGTTGTTCTCGTTCAATTCTGCTTGCAAGCCATCAATTTTAGCTTGTAGAGCCTGTTGTTTGACAAGAGCATCTTGCAATCGTTCTTCGGCCGACCTGCGCTTTTTTGGCTTTGCCGTCGCCGTTCTTACCTCATTCGGTACACTCTCAGTTTCAGCGTAGGACGTTGTGTGCGTTGTCGTCCCATTCGTCGCTTGGGGTATCATTTGGGGCGCCGTCTTGGGCGTCGCCACTGCTGGTATCGTCGGTGTCATATTTTGAGAACTCTGTTCTGTATTTTTCATTATTCACCTCTATAAAATTCATGTTATGTTCGTTATTTAGGATGATGAGCTGCACTTTGTCATCGTCCACAATCGCTTCTACGCTAAAGTCCCTTTTGTCGAGGGATATAATTGATGCATCCGCCAGTCTCTCAAGTAATCCTTTCTCGTGCTGCAATTGTAAGTGTTGACCATGTTCTGCCAAGGCAGCAATGGTGTGCATTTCTGCCAACTTGCCTATTAGTGTCTGTATACTTTTAATTTCTGCCTCCTCCTTGCTGTAATCATATGTCCATCCAACACGGAGCTGTTTCAAAGCTCGTCTATAAAGCCATTCAGCAAGGGCATTCTGCGTGATGAGTCCAGATACCTTTGAGCAATCACGCTCAATCGCCGCCACCTCTTGCTTCAATGTTTTGTAAATATGCGGAGACGGGCTAATTCGCATGTCCAAGCATATTTTTGGCTTCTCGATTCCCACTATTTTTGTCTTTCCTGTAGGATTTGCTCGTGGCGTTCCAATGTGCTCAAGATGAGGTCGAGGGTTTCGCTGTGCGGTTTTGCTTCTCCCGCCAACAATGCGTTGAGAGCTGTTCGTACTTCCTTGAGCATGGTTTGCACTACTTC
>CAYJHT010000007.1:7829-15183 GCA_964369615.1 uncultured Desulfovibrionaceae bacterium | reverse complement strand
CAGAGAGCAGAGATGGTGCGGGGGGAGGGAAACTTTTTGGCGCTAGCAAAAGTTTACCTCCCCCCGCAAAAAAGAAAAATAAAAAACAGTTTTTAGATTTTACAAGGCACTAGGCCGGTATAAAGCAGATGAGGTAAAAAAAATTCTAATACGCCCAATCATTAATTGAAAACGTAAGTGTTTGTCGGTACACTACGCTTGCGTCGTTTGCTTTTTTCGAGTACCTTGCTGTCGTAAGAACATCTTACACAAAAATGGGCGATGAAGGAGTGGAGAATTACTTATTTCATCCTATTACTATAAAGCTACGCTTTTCTCAATTCGGAAAGTTGAATAAATAGATAGATTTCAATTAACCGTATCCCATAGGAGAATACATGAGTAGCAATCGCGAAACAAATCAAGAAGCCTATTCACTACCTAGAGTGCGTATATTTATTTCATCACCGGGCGATGTAAAAAAAGAAAGAACAATCGTACAACGTGTATTGAGAAGATTACAAGCACAATTTTCCTCGCAACTCTTTATTGACCCTTTTTTTTGGGAAAATGAACCAAAGTACGCCGGAGAAGATTACCAGTCACAAATTGAATCCCCGTCAAAATTTGATTTGTTTTTATGTATCCTTTGGTCTCGTCTAGGAACACCACTTCACCCCTATAAATATACTCGTCAAGATGGTAGTACCTATCTTTCTGGAACAGAATATGAGTTTGAAGATGCTATTTCTGCATATAAAGAATCTGGAGGCACTCCTAGAATTCTTTTATTTAAAAAAACTGTCCAGCCTCCAGAAATTCAAGCTTCAGAAGAAATAAGAAGCGAATATAAAAATCAAACTCATGCTCTGGAACGATTTTTTAAAAAATGGACGGAAGATCCAGAATTTAGCGGAGTTCTTTGTAGCGCTGTTTCAGAGTATGAAGAAATTAGGGCATTTGAAGAGCTTATAACAAAGTCTTTAGAACAGTTTTTTCTTAAATTCTTAGACGATGATACAAGTACAAAAAATGTCGCCACATGGAAAGGTAACCCATTTCGAGGCTTGAATTACTTTGATTTTGAACACGCCTCCATCTTTTATGGTCGAGAAAAACCCATTAGTGAGATTTTTGCACGTCTTCGTGAGCGACTACAAGCAAAATCTCCTTTTTTGCTGATCGGTGGAAGCAGTGGTGTTGGGAAAAGCTCTATATTAAGAGCGGGATTGCTTCCCTTGCTTTTAAGACCATATCAAGATTGGAATGTCACGGCATGGCGTTACGCCGAACTACGACCATCCAATAAGCGCAAAGGTGAAGATGATTTTGCAGATGTTTTTGCACGAGCGTTGCTGAAAGAGCGTATTCCAGAACTAGGAATCAAGGATGGGGCACAAGCACGCATGGTTTTGCCTTCTGCCTTACCGGAACTTAAATCAAAAGAAATAAATGCTAAAAAACTTGGAGTCCTTATACGAAAAAATACTTACAAAGCAATGGATTACATCAAAATCATTTTGACTGAATGTGAAAAAATAGAATCTACCTCTGCTAATAATAGTATCCATCCCAACGTTAAGCTTTGTATATTTGTTGACCAGTTAGAAGAAATACTCACGGCTGAAGATGTTAGCTTGAGTAGCCAAGAGCATTTTTTTCAATTTTTACGTACATTAGTAGATAGCGGACTCGCCGTGGTACTTGCGACGATAAGGTCAGATTGTCTAAAAGATTTAGAAAAAATAGAAGACATACAAGTCCTCAAAGATGGTAATGGATACTACAATTTATCTCCTCCATAATATTATTGATATCATCAATAAACCAGCAATTGCTGCCGGTGTTGAATTTGAAACAAACTTAAACAATGAAAGTCTCGATAAAATAATCCTCGAAGATGTACTTGAATATAAAGACGGTAAGCATGTAACAACAGTTTTACCGCTATTGGAATTTGCATTAAGCGAGCTGTACGAAAAAGCGAAAAACAGACATGAACAAGGACGTATTAAGCTAAGCTTTGCTGATTATGAAAACATGCAACGTTTATCAGGCGCCATTGCTCAAAAGGCCAATGAGGCTTTTGAGCAATTTAGGCATGAAAATATTCACGTCCAAAGTGAAAGAGGTAAAGAGTTATGCTTTATACGTGTTATGCGCAAACTGATTGTAAAGACGCAAGATATGGTATTTACACGAAAAAAAGCTTTACGTTCTCATTTTGTTCAGAAAGATGAGGACATTTTTATTAGTCAATTTATTGCTCACCGCCTCCTAGTCAGTGAAGTTGAAAATAACGAAAATTATGTTTATATAGTGCATGAAGCTTTGCTGAACAATTGGGATAAATTGAAAGACTTTACAGATAATGAACGTGAATACTTCTCAATGATGCAAAGATTTGAAAGTAGTTTTAAAGAATGGATAAATCAACATGAACACAAAGATTTTTTGCTGTATGAAGGAAAAACATTAGCAGATGCTGAATCTTTACAAAATAATTTTCATGCTATCACAGATAGCAAGCAACTAGAATACATTAGACAGTCTAGAGCCAAAGCAAACCGAGAAAAGCGATTTTTACAGACTATTGTTGTTGTGCTTCTGTTATTTTTAGGGGGTACAATTTTTGGTGGATATCAAGCATATACAATGTATCAAAGAGCTGAAATTGCAAGAGGTGACGCTGAAGATTTAATCCAATTCATGCTTTTTGATTTGACGGATTCCTTGAGACCAATCGGGAAGTTACCTTTATTAGATTCTATCAATAAAAAAATTGATGCATATTACGAAAAACAAACGACAGAAAATGATGACAGTTTGCGTAGGAAATCATCTCTTCTCATTCAGCAAGGCTCGATTGCTCAAGAACAAGGAAAATTTGAAGAAAGTATCAAATATTTTAAAAAAAGCCTCAATATAAGTCAACACCTTAGTGAGAAAGACCCTACTAATACTTTGTGGCAAAGAGATAAGTTGATGGCACTCGCTCACATCGGGGAAATTTATAAATTACAAGGCAAGCTCAAGAAATCGTTGAAATATCTCGAAGAGAGTTTAACGATACTCGATACTCTTGATGGTTATGTTGGCAAAGCTCATAACAAAGACAGTGATAAACTTGACTTATATTTACGCATCGGAGATATTTTTCTTGCACTTGGCGATCTTCAAGAGGCCTCATTTTATTATGAAGATGCTTTAAGAATTAGTATATTGATGGCTGAAGAAGAGCCTAATAATCTATTAGCTCAAGAAAGACCAGCGTTCGCATATGAACGCATGGGGGCAATAGCGTTTTTTCAAAAAAACTTTGATAAAGCATTAGATTATTCAGAAAAATCACTACACATCGTTAGCAATCTTGTAAACTTAGAACCTCATAATATGGTTATTAAAAAAACTTTAGCTCTTTATTATGATAAAAATGCTGATATACATAAAATAAAAAAAAATTATGACAAAGCATTAACTAGCTATGAACGCAGCCTAAAAATTCGTCAACAGCTTTTAGAAAATGATGCATCTAATGCAGAATGGCAAAGAAATATTTCCATCTCCTATGAAAGAATTGCGGATATTTATTTTTTACAAAAACAATACATGAAATCTTTAGAGTATAATGAAAAAAGCCTAGACATAGTAAAAAAAATATTACAGCAAAATCCAAGTTACCATGAATTAAAACGAGATTCTGCAGTCGTCATCTCAAGAATGGGGGTCACATACCTCGCTCAAAAAAAACCTAACAAGGCGCTAGAGCATTATAAACACAGTTTACAGATTTCAAAAGAACTTATTACTCAGGACAGTGCTAACAGTTTATGGTTACGAACTCATGTAGTTACACTTAAAAACCTAGCCGATTTTTATGGTAAAATGAAAAATATTACCTCGGCCTTTGATTATTACGAAGAAAGCTTAAAGTTTTCTAGCTTGCTGAATACCTATGAACCAAATAATCAATTATGGCTAGATGACACTTATGATACTTTACAAAAAATGTATACCGCGTTTTTCTTGAGAAAAAATCCTAAGCAATTTCTTGATTATCTAACAGTTTTTTTAGCTAGTACCAACAACGAATCATTGGCAATGAAGAAAAACGAAATATTCGCACAATTCGTCGTAAATGTAGGGGATACATTTCTTGAGCAAAAAAAATACTCTATTGCTTTGAGTTATTTTCAAACAAGCCTACAAATTCGTAAGCAAATTGAAAATGCTTTTCCAAACGACAACCTTGCAAAAAGAAATGTCTCAATATCGCTGAGCAGGATTGGGGATACATGCCTGCCTCAAGGCAAAGTTGATGAAGCTTTGGAATATTTTCATGCAAGCCTAGCTATACGTCGTGAGATTAGTAGCAATGATCCTGAAAATCTTAGCTTCAAAGATGGCATAGCATATGTACTCAACAGAATTGGTAATGTTTTGCATTACTTAAAAAAAGACACTGTAGCAGCCTTAAAGTATAAAAAGGAAGAAGAAGCGATAATGAAATTTATTCTTTCAAAAAATGGAGAATGAGCGAGCAACATAGATTGAATTTATTATGTTTTTTGCAATCTACACCTCACAAGCTTTTATTAAAAAATGTACTAGGGGAAAGCCATCGAGTCATACTCCATGCTTTATCAAGAACTCACCTTAACACTTCGTCATTGTAAAACGCTACTACTTAAAGTTCTGCCTCAGCTTTTCATATATCGAAGTGTCAACACCAAGAGCTTTATAATACTTAATTGCTTTGCCCATTTCTTGATAACACACTCTTCCTCTTGTGAGCGCGGCTTTTGCTCCACCCTCATCCCAAGATTTAGAAAGCTGATTCATGTATTGTTGAGTGTTTTTGTTATTTTTTTTCAGCCAATAAGTGTATTTTTCGTGAAATTGGTATCCCAAATTTAATATCGGCTCAAGAAGACGCTGATCATTTTTCACATACTTTTCTAAACATTTCATTGAATACCCGAAGGTTTCCCCCATGGTTTTCGTGTTATTAATGTCAGCAGCATAGCAGTTTACACTAAAACAAAGGGCAATCAAAAGAATTATAACGCGCATTTTCATAATTTGAACCCTCCTCTTTTAATGATTCTAAAGAAAAAATCACCAGATGTCAAATGGAAAAACTTCTTTTCAAGCAGTTTGCCCACCTCATTCTAATTTGCTCCAGAGTCTGACACATGCTAAACATTTTAACGTGTTACGCTTGATGCTAAAATTATTACGGGGTGAGCGTCATGATGAAAATGCTTCAAATTACTATGGCTGAGGTTGAAAAAGCCTCCAACCATCAAGGGTACAAATATCACATCCAAGACATTCTTGCTTCTTAGATGCTGGGCTTAACGTGTGGCCTCAAAACTATTGAAGAAATTCATCAGTGGTGTACTGTGCCACATAGAAGACAAGACGCAAGTGCGTGACATTCAACTCCAAAAGAATCTTAATGGCATGAGGAAAATAATAATCGGTTTTGTCAAACAATATCAGTCTTCACTGGAAAAGCATGTGCCTATGTCACGCATCATGCGCGGCAACCTCTTTGACACTCATCACCTGACCAGCTTTATAGCACATTTTCGGCGTTAGGTGAAATTAGAATGACGTGGTGGATGTAAACACAGCCAGATTTTACCCTCAATAAGGAAAATTTTGGCTATGCGAATAATTTAAAAATAAACAAAAAAATCAGTCTCTTCGACTTTGCCGGAGCTATGTGACTCTGCGTTTCTCAACTCAAAAACTCAAGTGAGATGCGTATGCTCTGGACTACCAGTACGCTTTATGATAATTGTACTTTTTTGAGCATGCGACTGCAAGACAACACGTATTTTCACACACACACGCGAAAACATGCTTACTGACAGATGCCTTTGTTCTTTTATCAGAAAATACGACAAACAAGGAGTGACTTTATGAAGGCAAAAACGCTGACATTAGTTTTATTCTTCTTTCTTTTTGGAATGACCGCCACTGTGCATGCGGACGCTTTGAGCACCTTGGACATTCTGCGATGTCAAGATTATTTTGATGAAGATGATGCCGGCAGAGCAGCCACCATTTACTATCTAGACGGCGCATTGACACCGCTGGACGAACCACCGCAGACTTCTGCAGCATGGCTCGAACAATTACAAAACTCTGTGAACAAACATTGTGAGGCCAATAAAAAAGCGAATTTTGCTACTATCGTTGATATGATGAGCAAAGAAGAAATGCAAATGCCGGAGGGAGACAATATTGAGATGGGCAAGTTCCCGTGCAATGCCCTGATAACTCATGCGCAAGACGATGCCCAAATGCAACTCTTTGCATGGTTCATAGGTTACGCGGGCTTCCCCATGTCTGATGACCCTCAACATGTTGCGAGTATTACAAATTTCTTGAAAGAAATGAGTGAATTTTGCACCGCAAATCCTGCAAAACCCGTGGTGGAATTTGTAAAAAATATCCAGTAAAACATTTCAATTGCAAATGCGACAAAGTTCCGATTTGTTTTTTTGAAAGGGCTTTGGGGGACGTGTGCCCCAAAGCCCTTTCAAAAAAACATCTGTTTAACGAGATAGTTGGCGCTTTTTAATGAAAAACACACACTTCTTTGTATAAGATTTTTTGTACATTCTCTGACAACAATCGTGAAATTTCAAACTGTCTCAAATATATAAAACTTCTAAGGGGACATTATGCACACCTGTGATACCATCCTCTCAGCACGGCATATGGTGACGCAAAACAGTACGCGTGATGTACTGGAAAATAATGCGCTCGCCATATACGACGGACGTATTGTTTCTATCGGCAATGCGGAATATGTGCGAAGACACTATGCCCCCAGGCAAGACATCGACCTTGGCGATGCTATTATTATGCCCGGACTCATCAATGCGCACACCCACGCATCCATGACCTATGCGCGCGGTATTGCTGATGACCTGCCTTTGATGCAGTGGCTGACGGAGTATATGTTTCCCTTAGATAGGCAACTCACCAAGGAAGTTGTCCATATAGGCGCCATGCTCGGCTTTGCCGAAATGCTCCGCACAGGTACAACGGCCTGTCTGGATATGTCCATATATGCGGAACATGTTCTGTCCGCCGCCGACACCACAGGCATTCGCTGCGTTGGCGGTGAAACCATTTTTGACTTCCCTTCCGTTGCCAGTGAAGGAAATGAAAGCACCTTTGACATTGTCCGTGCCTTGCATGAAAAATATGCAAGACACCCTCGGATAAATACCTGTGTCGCGCCACACGCTGTATATACTACAACGCCGAAACTCTTGGAAAAATGCGCACTTTTGGCAGAAGAATTGCGCGTCCCCATACACATGCACCTGTCCGAAACGGTCACGGAAACAGA
>CAYJHT010000007.1:339-7819 GCA_964369615.1 uncultured Desulfovibrionaceae bacterium | reverse complement strand
AAAACGCCCTGTGCAACTTTGTCATGACACCGGTATTTTAGGGCACAATACCACACTTGCCCATATGGTGGACGTGACGGAAGAGGACATTGCTCTGCTCGCGCGTCATGGTGTGCGCATTGCGCATAATCCGTCCTCCAATATGAAGCTTGCCTCCGGCATCGCGCCTGTGCTTGATATGATGCAAGGCGGCGTGTGCGTTGCCTTGGCGACAGACGGGGCATGCAGTAACAATCGTCTCAATATGTTTACAGAAATGCGAGAGGCGGCCTTCCTGCATAAAGTAACACACAAGGACCCGACAGTGTTGCCCGCGCAAAGTATACTTGATATGGCGACGCATCATGGAGCACGCGCACTTATGCGCACGAACGACAGCGCACGAAACATGCTTGTTTCTCTTGCCGTAGATTGTCCTGCCGACCTTATTGCTTTGAGCCTCAAAGAAGCGCACATGCAGCCATTATATAATCCTTTGTCCCATCTTGTATATGTGGCTACAGGCATGGAAGTGTGCCTGACCATGGTGGCAGGCGAAACCCTCTATCATGAGGGACAATTTACCCGTTTTGATTATGAAGAGCTGCGCAAGGAGTGCGAAAAAATGCGAGCATGGGTGATAAAAAATAGGTAGTTCGAAAGTATGCTTGTAAAACAATTATACAAAAAATAAGATATGTCCTCTGAAATGAAAGACCTTTCTGACGAAAAATATACAAGACCTGCTAAAAATGGGGTACGGCTTGCTCTTTTGTCCGGTATAATATGGCCTGTGGCAGCCTATTGCCTTGCACACGGACTGAAGCAAGATGGATTTAATCAGCCGTCCATGAGCGTTGTTGGGCCACTTATGGCGGCGGGGCTATACGATTTTTTTGCAGGTATCGTCTGCCTGTGTGTCAATATCCGCTTAGGGCATGGCAAGGAGCTTCTACAATCTCTTTGTAAAAAATCCGGTCGTTTTTGTATTATAGGAGCTATTTTTGGCGCACCCTTGGGCATGGGGGGCTATCTTGTAGCGCTGTCTTTAGTTTCTCCTGCGTATATTTTGCCTGTTACGTCGCTCTACCCTGCCATTGCCGCTGCGTTGGCTGTGATTTTTCTAAAAGAAAGGGTAACTACACGTGTATGGTGTGGCATTCTCCTTTCTATTGTAGGGTGCATCCTGATCGGCTATACACCACCGGAGGATGTGAATGACGCGTATTTTTATTGGGGTATATTCTTTGCTTGCGTCGCGGCCTTTGGCTGGGCGGCCGAAGGGGTTGCAGTCACATCCGGCATGGAGTCTATACATCCATTTATCGCCTTAAATATATATCAAATGGCCTCTACATGCCTTTATGCCTTTGTCATTGTGCCGAGTGTGCTTTTATATTGTTACTTTGCACAAGCACATATTCCTGTATGGCCTTCTGTTATGTACACCCTGACAAGCGTGCCCGCTCTGTCCTTTGTGGCCTTGGCAGGAGCTATAGCATGTACCAGTTCACTCTGTTGGTATACTGCCATGAGTAAAATTGGTGTTGCTCGTGCTATGACTCTCAACAGTACATACGCTTTGTGGAGTATCGTATTGGCATCGTTTTTTACGACGCTTCATATCACGATCTCCCTTGTTATGGGGGCTGTGATTATATTTGTTGGTGTGTTCTTTGTGGCTGGTAAGTCAAAATGAATTTTTAACCTGCGCAATCTACCAACTTGAATGTATGAAAGCCTTGTGGGGGGGAACTTTTTTTGGGAAAAAAAGCTTTCCCCCCACAAGGTTTTCATAAAAAACGCTTTATTTAGGGAAACAGCACCTAGCAAAAGTTTCCCTCCCCTCGTAAAAAAGAGAAATAAAAAACAGTTTTTAGATTTTACAAGACACTAGAAACTAAATACAAAATTTGCACTTACGTTCCATGCGTCAGTTGCTGTATAGTCATCTCCCCATACGTCGTGATCAAAATTGAGCACAAGATAGGATGCGTCAACATACATGTCGAGATTTTCGTACAATTCATAATTTGTACCGAGACCAAATTCCACAGCATAGTCCTTTGTCGTAAGATACATGCCAGCATCTTGATTAAAGAAGTCCGTATCCCCGCTAAAACCCGGAGTGGTACCCGGAGCCCGCAGATTATTCACAAGCCCCACACTGTTGGTGCCGCCAATATAGTTCATACGCACATTGTGGGTGAGATCTTCGAAGAAACTCACATCGGTAAAGCGGAAACCAAGACCCCATGTCCCTACAAGTGAGTCGCCGATAACAGATTCACGAGCAAGATATTTGTGCCCATGACTTGCAAATGGCGAAAACTGGTTTGTGCCATTGGACGTGCTGTAGGTCGGCATACGCTCAGAACCGTTGTTTGGATTGTCGTCGTCACCGGAACTGTACCACATATACAAACCAGGCGTCGCCCATTCTGTCTTATATTCACCTATAAAGCTGAACATATAGCCTTCACGGCGTAAATCGACGCTGTTCGCACCGCCGCCGGTTGAGCCAAAGTCAGCATGCCCGTAGTTGAAATCCCACGCAAAGCGGAAAGGATCCACACCCGTAATCTCACCCGTAAAGCCACCATGAATGACATTGCCATAACTGTACATGTCATTGGGAGCGCCAAGCTGATTACCCAAGACGAAATCCGCATCGACCGCGACATGATAGGGCAAAAGACCATAGGCAAGACGGTTCTCGCCGCCCGCTAAATTGCCATTACGCGCAAAGTTTTTACCGACTGCACTGTACATAATCCACGGCGTCATCTTTGACCAGCCAAAATTAAAGGGCAAGAGCAAGGCAAAGGTGTCTACATTGTCAAGAAAGTTTGACGCATCGCCGCCTGCAACTGCTGTGTTAGCATAGTTGTCATTATAAGGACGCGCCCAAAACATAGTCACACCGAAGACGTCATTAAACTGATTCGATAAGACGATACCTGCCACATCATCCTGAAAGACTTGAGAACCGGTTGTGAAAGAGGGGAGCGCAAGGCTTTGAACACCCATGCGTACCTTTAAATCCGTCTCCGGCACAATCCAGTCAATGTAGGCATTTTTGAGTTCAACGAATGCCTGGTCAGCACCAAGCGCACCGCCACTGCCTGTATTGCCCCACTGCGTCTCACCAATTTCAAAATAGACCGTACCTGACAGCGTTTCAGATGCGACCGCATCAATATGCAAGCGCACACGCTGGTTGGCGTTAAAATTATCGGCGCCCGTGACACCGCTGCCGCCGGAACCATAGACAAGAGTGTTGTCCTTTGTGTCGCTATAGCCTCGTAGGCCTTGTCCATAATCAAAACCCATAATCCATTGACCGCGTATCTTGAAATCAATGGCTTGAGCCGGCAGAGTCGCGCTTACAAGCAAGCCCGCCGTTAAAAGAAGTGTTGCCAATTTTTTCATATATACCCTTCCTTTTTTGCAAAAAACCTTACATATACTCTCCAAAGGCTTGTCTGAGCCATTGGCTGTGAACAGCTATTCTTACCGCACACCTATGTGCTAGCATAAGGATGAAGGAAATGGCAAGAGAATTTTAAAAAAATCTTTATTTTTCAACTATTTATAGAGATTGTCGTGAGGCTGTCACGCATATTGCGTAGAAAATGCGTGAAAAATTCTATGCCTTTGTGTGAGATTGTATGTGTAATGGGGGGCAGAAATGAAGGAGGAAAAGGGGAGGGGAGTGCTCAAAAAAGATATGAGAGAAGCAGGTTTTACGTGAAGGAGAATAAAAAAAGGGGGAGCCGAAAGGCTCCCCCAATTATATCATATCAAGCGCTTACGAAAAAAGCTTAGAAGCTGTAAACGAAGCTTGCGTTGATGTTCCATGCGTCGGTAGCAGTGTAGTCACTTCCCCAAACATCACGGTCAAAGTCAAGTACCAAGTATGCCATATCTACGAAAAGATTCAAGTTTTCATAAATTTGGTAGTCAGTGCTCAAGCCAAATTCCAAAGCCCAATCTTTGTTGGTAAGGTACATGTTGCTTCCACTGTTAAAGGCAAAGCTACCCAAGAACCCACCATTGGCTCTCGTGGCATCTTCTACCGCACCGACGCTGTTTGTGCCGCCAAAGTAGTTGATACGGAAAGTATGGGACAAGTCTTCTACGAAGGAGAAGTCTTTAATACGCGCACCGATACCCCATGTGCCAATGAGGCTGTCACCAATGACAGACTCGCGAGGAATGTATGGGCCACCATGGCTTGCGAAGTTGGAGAACTGGTTTGTGCCATTATTGACGTTGATAACAGGCATACGCTCAGAACCATTGCGGGCATTGCCGTCATCGCCTGTGCTGTACCAGAAGTACAGGCCTGGAGTACCCCATTCCATCTTGTATTCAGCAAGTAAGCTTCCGTAGAAACCGCTACGCTCTAAGTCGAACGTTCTGCCACCATTTCTGTATGAGCCAAAGTCAGAGTGACCATAGTTCAAATCCCACGCAATGCGGAAAGGATCAGCCATGGTCACTTCACCTGTCAGACCAACATGCCATACATTGCTATAAGCAGGAATGGATTGGATAATGGCAGCATTGTCGGCAGGCAAAAGACCACGAACAGTGTTGTTCCATTGTCCACCATTTGCAGCACCAGCAGCAACAACGTTTCTCCCAACAGCCATATAGGTCAACCAAGGTACAGCTTTAAAACCATCAAAAGTCATGGGCAGAATGAGACCAAAAACGTCTGCATTGTCGAGGTAGTTATTGGAGTCATTAGTACCGCTAGCAGTAGTCACATAGTTGTCATTGAAAGGACGTGCCCAGAAAGCTGTCAAAGCAAAATTATCGTTGAATTTATTTGAAAGAACTATACCCGCAACGTCTTGTGAGAAGACTTGGGTGTCAGCTGTAAAGGAGGGCAAGGATAGACCTTGGATACCCATACGGACTTTCAGCTCTGTGTTTGGTACAATCCAATCAATGTAGGCTTGTTTAAGCTCAATAAGTGGTCTGTCAGCACCGAGGGCACCACCGGTAGCATTGTTGCCCCATCTGTTGTTGCCGATTTCAAAGTAGACGGTTCCGGAAAGGCTTTCAGAAGCTATGGCTTGGAGTTGTAAGCGTACGCGCTGTTGCGCATCAAAGCTATCGGAACCGTTGTTATAGCCGTAGACATCGCCGCCAGGACCACGTACGTCACTGTAGCCGAGGCCGCCGTCACCGTAATCAAAACCCATAATCCATTGGCCTTTTGCCTTAAAATCGATGGCGCTGGCGCCTGTGGCTGCGCCGAAGACGAGGCCTGCTGTCAAAAGAAGTGTTGCGAGCTTTTTCATAATCTTCCTTCCTTGTTTATGCTTTTATGCCATCTTGCCTGCTTTTCATTGGGTATCGCCCTTGCCTGTCAAGGCTGATCCCAACGGCATATGCCAAAGCCAGCGCTGCGCATAACGCATGAATTGTTACGTCAAAATTTCTGAAAATATAAAACAATAAACAGACGGAACGCCCTTTTGCTCAGTAAAAGTCCGCACAGTGCGCTTTCTGAGAGCATTCGGACAGAGCGTTTACACAACACTCTTCCAAGAATGCCCTCAGCCTCTCCGGCACATCTGAGGATTTTTACACCCTTCCGTGTGTTCCGCCAAGGGGAAAGTATCTTAAAAGCCTGTGTTTGGCAAGTGCTTTGGTGCAAATTTTTTTACCAAATTTTACTTTAAGAATCTTTATTACTTTAAAATCCTTTAATTCTAAGCGGATAAAATGTATTTAGATGTATTTTTTATATTAAAATTTTTTATACCGACGCGCAAATAGACTGCATACTCATTCTTTTGACGAGTGACCGAAAAGGTTTAAGACCTCTCAAAAAAAACTGCAAGCGAGAAAAGAGCACTCTTGCATCTTCTGCACATATGGGGTAGCTTGTGCCGCACAGGATTTTTTTGCCCATATATTAATGGTAAGGAGCAGACATGCACAGCACAGAAAGAACGGACACCAAGGCGCAAGAGCATAAACAGCATGCCGCCTCAGTAGCAAAGGATATGCCACGCCTTTTGCAATTAGGCGAAGCGGGCTTTTGGAAACTTATGCACCACATTTCAAATGTCTCCGACGAAGCACGTACACAATGGCGTGCCGACCTTGAAAATGCGTGCATCCATATCTGGTGTGGAAAGGAAAATCCCGAAGAAGCACAAGACTGTCTGACTCTGTTATCAGCCTTGACAAAGGATATTCCAAACTTCACCCTCACCCTGCATGACGTACAAGATATGGGTGCGGCACAGCTTACAGCTACCTTAGAAACATTACCTGCCTCTGACATGCATGTGGCCTGTGGCTTTACGGAAATATCCCTTGATGTGCTCATGTCCGCAGCTGCCGGCCCCTGTCTTGTCGGAACATCTACAGTCAGCGCGCCTTACGCAGCACTTGCTGAACTTGCATTTATTCTGCACAGAGCACAGGCGCACGATATCACTATTGACAGCATCCGTGTGTGCTGGCTTGGCGCTGTCACAGGCCTGGCCCAATCGCTTATGGAGGCCGCCATATATGCGCCCTTTGAACTCTTCATGGGCATCCCGCCGTGGGGCGATCCCAACCATTACAATACCGGCCTTGCCTTAAAAGCCGGAGCAAAAATCTTTTTGACACGTGAACCCGAACTTGCCATCGACGGCGCAGACCTCATCTACCTTGACCCTGCCCTCGAAAAAGCTGCCACAAAGAACTCCACCATCCCCATTGGCATGGCAAGCTATGACTGGCAGCAAGGCTTTAATCTCAGCGCCCCTTTCAAAGAACGCGCCAATAAACATGTACTGACTGTGCCAACAACACTTTCCACCGAAGCGGCAAGTGACACGGATACACACAGAGAAAAGCGTCTCCAATGGCGTGAAGCTGCTCTTCTTGCACTGCTTGCACGTATGGCAACGGTGCAAAGCGCTTAAGGCGCGTTCCATATACTTAAAGGATACTGTGATTATGGTGTGGATACGCAATTTATGGATCTGTGATGACGAGGCCGAACGCTTTGCCGTGCCCGACACGCAGCGTGAACACGCCTATGAACAAACAACAGCGCAACAACGCGCCTGCCTCAAAACCGCCATAGCCTTTCACTGCCTCACAGAACAAAACGCAGAACATGAAACGCAATTACGCACCTATACCGCCAAGGGATACTGGAAAAAAGCATCCTACAAGGCAGTGCCTTGGGTCTTGTGCTTTTGCAACGCACAGTACAATGCGCCCGCCCGTCTTATAGCCGCGCTTATGCCAGCCCTCTTAGCACACGCAGGACGCGTTGCGCTCATAGGTGTTGACAGTATTATGCCCTCCCTCCTTGTCGCCGCAGAGCTTATGGGAGTGGAGGACATATTCGCCGTGCCAGCACATATACTTGACAAGAGACATACGCATCAACCGCAAACAGACGCGCACGAATCACAAGAAAAAGGGCGCGCACTTTTTTTACACGCGCCCTACCACGAACCCAAATATCTCTGGG
>CAYJHT010000007.1:0-329 GCA_964369615.1 uncultured Desulfovibrionaceae bacterium | reverse complement strand
TATGAAGAAAACCTTCCCCGTATACATGTGCATGCCACATTGTCGCCCACACAAAAAGACCTGCTTCTCTGGGCACAAGCAGACGCCCTCTTCACCGAAGCACACAAGGCTGATATCCTCTACGGCGGCGACGCACACACCACACATATCAGTCAAGCGTGGGGCAGTGGCATGGAAGGATGCTTCGTACACAATACCCTAGAGCGCCGCTTCTTTCAAAACACAACGAGAGCCGCAGGGCTTTATGACGGAAAAGATTTTTTATTTTTTTAAGTTTTTATTTTTTTAAGTTTTTATTTTTTTATTTTTTTATTTTTTTAAGTTTTTTT
>CAYJHT010000006.1:0-15353 GCA_964369615.1 uncultured Desulfovibrionaceae bacterium | reverse complement strand
GTGCCCCAATCCAACTATCCCGGCAACGAACAGCGCAATTATTGGACAAGCACGTCCGCGGGCACTCCGGGAAGCCGCAACTACGCAGGCGTCAACGACCCCGTAGTGGACGCCTTGGTGGAACGTATAATTTTAGCGAAAAACCGCCAAGAGCTTGTCACAGCCTGTCGGGCTTTGGACAGGGTGCTCTTGTGGAATCACTACGTCATCCCCGGCTGGTACAGCACTATGAGCCGTGTGGCCTATTGGGATAAGTTTGCCCACAGCCCCGTAGCCCCTGCCAACGGCGTGGACATATTTTCGTGGTGGATAGACACAGAGGCGGAAAAGCGCCTGCATGAATCAAGCACAGGATACGGGAACCATTAATGGCTGCCTATATATTTCGCCGTCTTCTCTTGCTAATCCCCACATTTTTCGGGATAATTATCTTGAATTTCTTCATTATCCAGTCCGCGCCCGGCGGGCCGGTGGAGCAGTATTTGTTAAAACTTGAAGGGCAAGATACGACCTTCATGGAACGCATCGGCGCTGAAGGCGCAGATGCCGGCACAGAACCATCGTCAGAGCAAGGCGAGAGCATAGGCATTGACGGTCTCTATAAAGGTTCACGCGGCCTGTCGCCGGAAGTCACCGCCGCCGTGGAAAAAATGTATGGATTTGACAAACCCATAAGCGAACGCTTTTTTCTCATGATGGGCAACTATCTCACCTTCGATTTTGGCGAAAGCTTTTTCAAAGGGCGCAGTGTCATGGAGCTTATAGGCGACGCCTTGCCCGTCTCCATATCCCTTGGTGTATGGAGTACGCTTATTATTTATTTTATTTCCATTCCCTTGGGAATCCGCCGTGCGGTGAAGCACGGGAGCAAGTTCGACGCAGTGACGGGCACCTTAGTTGTCGTGGGCGACGCTATTCCGGGCTTTTTGTTCGCCGTCTTACTCATCGTGCTTTTTTCCGGCGGCAGTTATTGGAATATATTCCCTTTGCGAGGTCTTGTATCGCCAAATTTTGAAGAACTGTCCTTCCTTGCCAAGATAGGCGACTACTTTTGGCATATGGCCTTGCCACTGACCGCCATGGTCATCGGCGGTTTTGCCACGCTTACGACCCTCACAAAAAACTCCTTTTTGGACGAAATACACAAGCAATATGCCACCACCGCCCTTGCCAAGGGCTTACCCATGAAAAAAATCCTATACGGGCATATTTTTCGTAATGCTATGCTTATTGTCATTGCCGGTTTTCCTTCTGCCTTTATTGGCATGTTTTTTACTGGTTCCCTGCTCATAGAAGTCATATTCTCGCTGGACGGCATCGGCCTCCTAGGTTTTGAAGCAGCCATGACCCGCGATTATCCCGTCATGTTTGCCACATTGTATATTTTTACTCTGCTCGGCCTTGTCATGCGCATCGTGTCCGATATCACCTATTCCTTGGTTGACCCGCGCATTAACTTTTCAGGACGGGGAGGGTCGAAATAATGTCTTTGTTCACTACTCTTTCACCGCAAACGCAAAGAAAACTCGCCGCCTTCCGTGCGCATAAACGCGGCTGGATTTCTTTGTGGATTCTCCTCGTCTTTTTCGGGCTAAGCTTGGGCGCAGAGCTTTTTGCCAATGACAAGCCCCTTCTTGTTTCCTACCAGGGCGAGCTTTACATGCCTGTGTGGAAAGACTATCCCGAAACGGTATTCGGCGGTTTTTTGCCCATTGCAACAAACTTTCATGACACTTTTATTCAAGAAAATATCGACAAAGACGGCTTTATGCTGTGGCCTCCGATACGTTTTTCGTACAATACGGTGAACTATACGGTGTCGCAATATCCGGCGCCGCCGACATTGAAAATTGGTCAAAACTGGCTTGGCACCGACGATCAAGGGCGCGACATGGTAGCACGTATTCTCTACGGCTTTCGCATCTCCCTCCTTTTTGGCTTGGCACTGTGCCTTGTCAGCTCCACTGTCGGCATTGCCGCAGGAGCCGTGCAAGGCTACTTTGGCGGCAATGTAGACTTATTCTTTCAGCGTTTCATGGAAATATGGTCGGGCATACCTACACTCTATGTGCTCATTATTTTATCAAGCATGGTAGTCATGAACTTTTGGTCACTTCTTGCTATTATGCTGCTCTTTAGCTGGATGGGTCTTGTGCATGTGGTGCGGGCAGAATTTTTGCGATGTAGACAGCTCGACTATGTGCGCGCGGCAGAAGCCATGGGCATAAGCAATGTGCGCATCATGATGCGCCACATCCTCCCCAATGCGCTTGTCGCCACCATAAGCTACTTGCCCTTCATTTTTAGCGGCGCCATAACAACATTGACATCGCTGGATTTTATGGGCTTTGGCATGCCGCCCGGCTCCCCCTCCTTGGGCGACTTGCTGGCGCAGGGTAAGAATAATCTCCATGCGCCATGGATTGGCATTACAGCCTTTGTCGTGCTTGGCGGCTTATTATGCCTCTTTGTGTTCATCGGTGAGGCTGTGCGCGATGCCTTTGACCCTAATGGAGGGAAGAACAATGTCTAGTGCTGTCTCTCCCCTTCTTGAAGTCAAGAACTTGCACATTATTTCAAAAATCGGACAATTCGGTCAGGCGCCAGAAGTGAAAGAACTGGTGCATGATGTGTCTTTTTCCGTCCATCAAGGGCGTGTGCTGGGCATTGTGGGTGAAAGTGGTTCCGGAAAATCCCTCACGGCAAAGGCGCTCATGGGTATTTTCGCCGCGGGCATCCATATGACACAGGGGCGCGTGTTCCTGCGTGGTGCTGAGCTTCCTGTTCAAAATACAAAGGGGAACACAAAGGCCATGGAAGCCGTGCGCGGCAAGGGTATTTCCATGCTCTTTCAAGACCCTTTGAGCAGCTTTAATCCCTTACATCGCGTAGGCCGACAAATTATGGAAGCCTTGACCACACATGCAGAGCGCACAGCACCGATTTCTGCGCCGAAAGCGCGTGAAAAAGCCGCTTCACTCTTGCAAAGCCTCGGCATAGACGATGCCGAACGCATTTTGCGCGCCTTTCCGCATCAACTCTCCGGCGGACAAAGACAAAGGGCCATGCTGGCTATGTCGCTTATAAACGACCCCGATATCTTAATTGCCGACGAGCCCACAACAGCGCTTGATGCCGCTATTCAATTGCAAGTCGTGGAGCTTTTACGCTCGCTCAAGCACAAGGTGACGCTTATCATTATCAGCCATGACTTGAACATGATGCGCCGCATTGCCGACGACATTTGTGTCATGCAAGACGGGCGCATCGTGGAAGAAGGAGCGGCAGAGCGCGTCTTTGCGCAGCCACAGCACCCCTATTCGCAAATGCTCTTGGCACGCCCTGCGGACGATCTACCAGTCCCCTTACAAGAAAATGCGTCCGTCCTTTTAGATGTACACGACCTTTCTGTAAACTATCCCCTACCCCGTGCGTGGTTTTGGCAAAAACGCGCCTTTTTCTGCGCAGTCAACAAGGCCACATTGACACTCAAGCACGGGGAGTGCCTCGGAATCGTCGGTGAAAGCGGTTCCGGCAAAAGCTCTTTTGGCCTTGCTGTGGCGCGCCTTCTCGCTTCTGAGGGGCAGATTGTCTTTGCTGGCGAGGATTTACAAAGGCAGAAAACGAAGGACTTGCGGCGCACAAGAAAAGCCTTGCAAATTGTCTTCCAAGACCCCTTAGCGGCGCTCAATCCGCGCCTCAGTGTGCAGCAAAGTATTGCTGAAGGCATTCGACAGGCGCACAAACTTTCAGAGCGGGAACTGGATGAAAAAGTCATCGCCGCCATGCAAAGCGTCGAGCTTGACCCCGACATTCGACATCGTTATCCGCACGAGTTTTCCGGCGGTCAGTGTCAACGTATTTGTATTGCGCGAGCGCTCATCATGGAACCACAGTGCATTATTTTCGACGAACCCACTTCGTCACTTGACAGAAACACCCAATTTCAGATTACGCAACTTATTAAGGATATACAAAAAAAATTCCACCTTGCCTGTATATTTATCACTCATGACCTCTCCCTTGTGCGTTCTTTGTGCCATTGCGTCATGGTGATGCAAGGCGGAAATATCGTGGAATATGGCGCAGGGAAAGATATTTTTTCCCATCCCGCACAGGATTATACAAAAATGCTCATGGAAGCCGCGCATTTATTATAAATAATGAAAAGGAGAACAATTCCCATGAATGTCAAATACATATTATACGGGGGCACGCGCTTTTTATGCCTCATCTTTCTTTGTGCCATATGTCTTATGTCACACGAAGCGGTGACAGGTGCCATAGCCGCCACACCTGAAAAGGCTGTGGAAACAATCACAGAAACGGTGAATACAGAGCAAGAAGTGGTCACAGAAGGCCAAACATGGGAACAAGAAAAAACGGTGCTTTCTCAAGAAATAAAGCAAGCAAAATTAGAATCGGAGTGGTATAATCTCCATATTAAAACATTGGAACGCTATGTTCAAGCCGCCAAGGACAATGTAGACACACTCCTCGCCACACAGGCAGAGCTTCAACGCCTCGAAGCGGCCTTGGAAGCCAACTTGGTGATAGCTGTAGAGCAATTCGCCGATTTTGTCGCTGAAGACTTGCCATTTCTTTCTCAAGAGCGCAGCGACAGGATTGCTTTTCTCAAAAGATCGCTCGACGACTACACCCTCGGGCTGGAAGAAAAATTACGCCGCGTCTTTGAAGCCTTACAAGTGGAAGGAGACTATGCAAAGCAATTTGAAATCACGGAAGAAAGCATCGACACACCTACAGGCACACATACGGTGAAAGTGCTTCGCATAGGCCGTGTGGGTCTGTTTGCCATGTCTCCGGACGCAACGAAGGCGTGGCAATACACACCGAAAGGCTATGTGGAGCTTCCGGCACACTATCTCGCCGCCCTACAAAATCTGCAAAAAGAACATGTTCACACCCTACCCGTCTTACCCTTTGCCGTCTTTGGGGAGAAATAGCATATGAAAAAATATCTTTCTATGGGACTTGTTTTTGGGATTGCCTTAGCTTCTTTTATAATTTCATGCCCTTTACAACTAAATGCCGCCACAGAGCACAGAAGCTTGGACGAGGTGCAGCGCAGTCTTGATGCGACGCAAAAGCACACAGAGGCCGCGACACAGACTCTTGAAGGGCGCATGGCTGAGGAACAACGCAGCATGCGTGCGGAAAGGGAGCGTTTGCGTGTGGAAGTGGCAGAAAGAAAGCTCAAAGCAGAAAGCTTACAAGCCGAATTTACTGCTTTAAAAACTCAAGAACAAGAACTGGAAGAGGCGCTGGCGGAAAAAAAAGACATGATGGACAGCATACAGAGCACAGTGGGCAACAATGCCGGCTTGTTCTTACAGTCGGCGCCCACATATATTTCACAAAATCTGACTGACGAGCAGCGTAAAACACTGGAGGGGCTTGTGCAAACAAAGACCTTCCCCACACTGTCCGCCATTGAATCCTTACTGGGTGTTTTGCAGAGTAGCCTTTATCAAAGTGGAATAATACAAAAAAATCGAGAAAATATCTATATTCGCGACGGTCAGCAAGTACAGGCCGATGTGTTGCACCTCGGCGCCTTTCAAAGCTATATCCATCACAATAATGAATTTGGCTTTACCTTGCGCACGCGTCTTTTGGAGCCTTTAGAAATGGTTCCCTATGTGGCTAATGAGCAAGAAGCACAACTCATACAGGGTGCATTTTCAGGAGTCTATACACTGCCCTTAGATGTCACAGACGGACAACTTCTTTTGTCGCCGCCAAAGCAATATTCTTTCTTGCTCACTGTTCAAGAAAGCGGACTTTTTGGCTGGTGCATCATAGTCATAGGTATTCTCGGACTGTTACTCGCCATAGAGCGCTATATCAGCCTTGCACGCATACGCTTACAAGGGGAAAAACTGGCAACACATATTTTGCAACATCCAGAAGATATGACAAGCTTGCAAAAAAGCCCTGTGGGTCGTGTTTTGCGTCAAATGCTCTTTGGCGACAATGCGCCCTCATCCGCAGAACAGCAGACGCATGTCCCCCATGTGCACGACCCCCATGTATTAGAAAGGCGTGCGGAGGAGGCCATGCTCAAAGAACTGCCCGCACTCGAAAGATTCTTGGGTACCATTCGTATCTTTGCGGCAGTGTCGCCCCTCTTAGGCTTACTTGGGACAGTGTCCGGCATTGTCACGACATTTCGAGTCATCACAGCCTTCGGCAACAGCGATCCCAAGATGCTGTCGGGCGGCATCTCCGAAGCACTCCTCACGACAGAAATGGGCTTGCTCGCCGCCATACCTCTCTTACTCATACATCATTTCTTGCATCGTCGTATGCAAAACATTGTGCTTGATATGGAATTGGCCAGCACCATTGTCATCAAACACTTTACAAAATCTTGATATGTGATGGGAGTGCTCCTATGTTCACTACATTTTTTACAGTGCTCTTGCAGGATTTGGAAAAGCTCTATGCCACCTCAATACTGATCTTTGTATTGACCTTTCTCTCCCTATGGGCGTGGAAGCTGATTTTAGACGCAACGCTCTTACTTCGCCAATATACAGCCAATAACAGCGCGTTTTTCCAAGAATATAAAGTATATTGTCGAGACTTGGCACAATCTTCCCTTTCAAAAAAGACGGAGACAAATATGATCACCATGACGGCGCGAAAAATGATGCGCCCCGTCATGCAAAATGTGAATACAGTTTTACTGCTTTCTTCACTTGCCCCATTTGTGGGACTTTTAGGTACTGTACAAGGCATGATAAGCACCTTTACTGTGCTCTCACAAGTGGAGGCCTTAAGCAGCTCTCAGCTGACACAAGGCATTTCAGAAGCCCTTCTCACAACACAATGCGGCCTCATGGTGGCGATTCCCACCCTCTTGGCAGGCGGGATTTTGTACAGAAAAGCCCAAAAAGTGCAAGATAAGCTGCGCATTATTGCCCTTCATGCACGAGAAGAAGTGGGGACATTCCCCGAAGGAGGGAACTATGAAATGGCGTAAGTCGCAAGGGACTATGGGCGCTGCGGACATAGATTTGACGCCGCTCATTGATATGGTTTTCATTTTGCTCATTTTCTTTATTGTTTCCACAAGCTTTATCCGTGAATCGGGCATCGTGGTGGAGCGACCCGCCGCAAGTTCCGGCGAATCGCAAAGCGTGCAAGTCATCGTAGGTATTGACAAGGATAATGTCGTATGGATTGAAGGTAAAACTATCGATGTGCGCAGCCTGACAGCACGCATGCGCCAATTCAAAGCGGAAAATGACAAGCTCGCTGTTATTGTGGACGCGGATGTACGCGCCAATGCCGGCGTACTTATTAAGGTGCTTGATATGTGTCGCCTTGCTGATGTGCAAGATATATCTGTTGCCACAGAAGAAAAATAGTCCTGTGTCGCGGAATTAAGGAGTGTAGAATGCAACATTATCAACGACACGGCCTCTCGTTTATGGGGGCATTGGGTATTACAGCATTTTTATTCTTGTTGCTCTTAATTATAGATTCCATCCGCTATCACCCTCTTGAAGAGCCAAGCCGCCGCGGTTCCGTAAAATTATCGCAGCATACAAAGTCCCCGACGCAGGAGCAAAATGTGGAGGCAGAGGACATGCCGGAAGTGGCGGAGCTTGAGCATGTGGCGCAAGTGGACATGGCCTTGGAGACACCGTCAGTGCAACCGACCCTGCCTAGCATGAAGTTTGACTTTGCGCCGGAAGTGGTGGGGACTGTGCCCGTGGCAGGTGTGCCATCTGTGTCGTCTTCCAGCGCGCCGCCCGCCATGACAGGCGGCGCCCTCAGCCTTGGCGATGTAGACGAATTGCCGCGCCCCATCTATGCCCCACCCCCCGGCTATCCGTCGAGGGCAAAGAAGAGAGAGAAAGTGACTGTCAGAGTACGCATTTTGTTGGGTACCAACGGGAAAGTCGTGCGCATAAGCCCTGTCAATATGCCTGCAGAACACCAAGTTTTCTTGCAGGAAATACAAAACAGTGTATCACGGTGGGAGTTTACTCCGTGCAAGAAAGCAGGCAAGGCTGTGCAATGTATTGCAGAGCAACCCTTTGTGTTTAATCCGCGATAATGCACATTTACAGAACGAGGACAGCATTATGGCTTTAAAATTTTTCATATGTATGCTTCTTACAGGATGCGCTTTTCTTGGGGTGCTTTGCCCTGTGTCTCACGCCTCGCGGGGTGTGACACAGAGTGAGTATGTGCTCTTTACGGAAGCAAAGCGTTCTTTAGACGCTGGCAATCTGCAAGCAAGCGCCAAAACACTTGAGCGATATTTTAAAAATAGCGGCGACAAACATAATTACGGTTACGAATTGTATGGCATGGTCTTATTGAATTTGAAGCAATATAAAAAGGCCGTCACTCTCTTGGAAAAAGGTTTCGCGGCCTATCCCAAAAATGCCAACATATCACAAAACCTTGCGTCCGCATACTATAATACGGGACAGATGCTCAAAGCAGGTCAAGCATATGAAAAGACATATGTTTTGACACAGCGCAAAAATCATGAGCTGGCAGTGACAGGCGCGTATTGTTATATGCAAGCCAAAAGATATGGAAGCGCTGTACAAATATTAAAAGCACTTGTCGTATTAAAACAGGCAAAACCTTTATGGTTTCAAATGCTCGGTCAATCATATTTTTATCAGGGCAATAAAAAAAGCGCGGCGGCAACTATTGAAAAAGGTCTTGCACGTTTTAAGAGCGACGCGTCCCTGTGGCGCATGTTGGGCTATTTTTCCTATGAACTCAAAGAGCGCGAAAAGGCCGCCGCCGCTTATGAAATTGCCTATACACTCAAAGCACCGAGTAAGAGCGAAGCCGAGCAGTTGGCGGCTTTGTATTATTCTTTATACGCGCCATTTTCCGGCAAAAGATTCATGCCTTTGAAGAACACGCCCGTGGCAACTCTGGACTATGTGAGTACGCTTTTTGCGCAGGCAGGGGACTTTTCCAATGCCGTCGCCGCCGCTCACTTAGCGATGAAGAAAGACTATTCACAACTGCGTCAATTTCGCTTTGGGCATATATTGTATCAGAAAAAATCCACAGAAGAAGCCGCCGCCATTTTTCGTGATATGGCCACGGGCAGCGGCGAATACGCAGAAAGAGCGCAGTGGATGTTGGTCGAGTTGGCATGGGACAAAGAGGACTGGAAAGCCATGCTCACAGAGCTGCAAAGCCTCGCAGACATGCAAGGGAACCTTGCAGGCACAGCCACACAGCTCATGGGCGTCGTGGAACAATTGGCCAGTGAAAAGCTCCGTGCTTATGCCCATCATGAGAAAGATATGCCCCTTCCCGAAGAAGAGCAGGGGCAGCCATAACCTATGGCATAAAAATGTGTAGAAATATATAACCACCATATAGAAAAAGGAATGTGTATATGATTGTTTGTAAACAACTGGCTGCGATTGCTTTTTTTCTTGTTCTTGGCATCCATTCTCAGGGCCTTGCACAAGAACAACCCCTCTATTGGCTTGACGGAAAATGGCCCCATGAAAAGAGCGACCTGCCGCCACACGATAAGGCAGTGTACGGACGACTTGACAATGGATTTCGCTATATTATCCAAGAAAACGCCAATCCTGTGGGAAGAATTTCCGTACAGCTCTTAGTGCAAGCAGGCTCGCTCATGGAAAGGGACAATGAGCGCGGTGTGGCGCACTTTTTAGAGCACCTCGCCTACAATGGCACAAAGAATTTTCCCGCAGGCGAACTTATTCCCTTCTTTCAAAGCAATGGCATGAGCTTTGGCAAGGATGTCAACGCCTACACATCCCTCAAAGAAACCGTCTATAAGCTCAATATCTTAAATAAGAAAGAATCTATAGATGACGCCTTCGTCTTTATGCACGATGTGGCGGAAGGCATTTCCATTGCCGCTAATGAAGTGGAAAGCGAGCGCGGTGTTATTATTTCTGAAAAAAATAGCCGCGATTCCGAGCAATTCCGCGCACGACACCGTTATCGGGAGTTTTTGTATGCGGGGACGGAATTTGAACACGACACCATTGGTACGGAAGAAGTCATCCGCACAGTAACGCCGCAGACCATCAAGGATTTCTATGACGCGTGGTATCGTCCGGAATATATGATTTTACTGGTGGTTGGCAGTGTGGATCCAGCGGAAATAGAAAGCCTCATCCAAGCAAAATTCGGCGATTTGCAGGCAAGAGCGCCCAAGCGCCACGTCTTTCCTTTTAGGGAGAATGACTTGAAAGGCGTGCAAACATTTTATAATCAGTATAAGAGTGAATTTACCTCTGCCCAAATATTACGCATGGAGCCACTGCGCTGGGTAGACGATTCCTTGGATATTCAAAAAGATATGCTTTTTAATTCCATGGCGAGCAGTATCGTATCCGCACGATTGCGCCATAAAATCAATAGCGGCGAAGCGCCCTTCTTTTCAGGTGTTGCGCGCTATACGGAAAACAGCGGATTTTTCCCCACAGCCCTGCTTGTAGCCTCCAGCGAAGCGAGCGCATGGCAAGAAAGCTTTGAACACTTACAAGACTCGCTTCGTGTGGCTCTGGAATTTGGTTTTTTTCCGGAAGAAGTAGACGAAGCCAAAAAGACCATGATGCTGACATATAAGCGCAAAGCAGACTTGGCAGAGCAAGAACAAAATGATGAAATTATAAAGAATATGATTGCATGCTTCATGGCGAATAGGGTGTATCAAAGCTGGGAGCAGACCTATGTCATGTACAAAGACCTCATAGACAACATGCAAGCCGATGACTTGTATACAGCTTTTCAAGATATGTGGGGCGATGAGAATAGGATTCTTGCAGTGACAGGCAATGCACACATAGACAATGCCGACGAGACCTTGACCAATCTTTGGACAGCAGGTTTGACCAAGCCAATCGAGGCTGTGGCAGCGCCCTCCGCCATAAAATATCCCTATATTCCCTTGCCCGAAAAAGCAGGAGAGGTGATATCGCACAAAGAAATTCCCATAAAAAATACAGCCTTAGTCTTGCATGAAATCACCTTTGCCAACGGCCTTCTTTTGCGCGTCTTGCCAACTCCCTTTGCCAAGGGCAAGCTTCATGTGGAGCTTGCCATCGGTGCAGGAAGCGATGCTATCGCCGATGCAAATTTTATGTTGTATAAAGTCGCCGCCGATATGGACCAATACGCAAGCCTTGGCAATATTGTGCGAAGCGATGTTTTGCGCTTGCAATCGACGGAAAATATCTCCTTAAAAATCGGCCTCGGTTCAGACAGTCTCACACTGACAAGTAATGGCGAAAGCCAGTTTTTGGAAAAAAACCTTGAGGCTATGTGGACGCAGTATAAAGACCCTTCCATCAGTCTCAAAGACCAAGAATTGAGCATGCGCGGCTATGCCATTAAGGACGCGGAACGCTTCAGTACATTACCAAACGCCATGCAAGTAGCTATGAGACGCCTTTTTTGGAAGGAAAGCGTGCGCAATGAGCCCATAACAGAAGCAGTTGCCATGACATTTGATTTAAAAAGCCTTCAAGATGCTTTGAAAAAACTCTACGCTGAAAGCGGCGCACCGGTGCTCAACATGGTGGGTGATGTGGATGTTGCCGCAGCCATAAATTTAAGCGGCAAAACCTTTGGCGCAGACGATGTATCTTGGCCTGTTTTGCAAGACGCCCCCTATCATGTGGACTATGCCTTTGCAAGCAGCGGAAAAAGAGAAGAGCATATTGATATAGTCTCTGAGCTTGACCAAGCCTCTTTGCGCTTGGCATTTCACAGGCCACTAAAAGACGCTTTTAACCGCAAAGCCTTACTTGTGCGCCGCTTAGTGGCGTCTATCCTGGGTGACGAAATCCGTCAAGCCATACGCGAAAAGGCCGGCGCTTCCTATTCGCCGCGGGTACTCTATTGGTACAGCGACGTTGACGGCTACGGTCTTTACATGGTCAGCATAGACACACAACACGAAAACTTTGCACAAATGCGCGAAGAAATAGTGCGCATCGTCGAGAATTTTGTCAAAGAAGGCGTCGATGCACAAACATTGCAACGCATGAAAAGGCCCAGCATCGGATCATGGATGCAAAGTTCCAAACAAAACAGGATTTATACGTCGTTTTTGACCCAAATGGCGCGTAAAAATTATCCCTATCTTGAATGGCACAGCGACTTTGTGGATATGATAAAATCCATTACCCTCGAAGAAGTCAATGCAGAAATTCAGCAGGCTTTCACAAAGGATAACAGAGCCTTACTTACAGGTATCACAGGCCGTTGAAAAACGGCAATCTGCGTCGTCAGCGAAAAAAGTCCAATCGCTTATGTATGTTTAATACACTGCGCGCCTTGATTTTTTTCGCTTCCTCGCATCTCACCATTTTTGAACGGCCTGCCCAAATGGGCTTTTTCAACGGGCTGATAACCATAGCCGCTAACGACAAATAACAGTGTACACGAGGCATCAAATGGAAAACCTTATTTCTTGCAAGGATATACGACATATCTATTCGCACAAAGAAGTGCTTTCCGGCCTTTCGTTTGATGTGGCACGAGGGGGAGTCTTTGGCCTCTTGGGTAAAAATGGCGCAGGTAAAAGCACTACTATCAATCTTTTGATGGGATTTTTACGCCCTACATCGGGCACATGCACTATTTTTGGACAAGAGAGCCATAAACTCCCCCCCGTACTGCGCACACGTATCGGGCTTTTGCACGAAAACTTTATTCAATATGATTTTATGAGCATTGCGGAACTTGAGAGCTATTATTCAGCTTTTTATCCTCAATGGGACAGGACGATTTTTTTTGAGCTTATCGACAAGCTGGGCGTGCCCTATACGAGGCGCATTTCGCGTATGTCGTGTGGACAACGTTCACAAGTGGTGCTGGGGCTTATTATGGCGCAAAAGCCGGAGCTTATGATTTTGGATGACTATAGCATGGGCTTAGATGTAGGCTATCGTCGTCTGTTTATTGATTTTTTACGAGAATATGTCAAAGAACACAAAACAACAGTGCTTCTCACCTCTCATGTTGTTCAAGAACTTGATGGCATAATTGACAATATGATTGTGCTGGACAAGGGCAAGGTGCTTGTGTCCAGCACAAAGCAATGCTTTATGGACAGTTTTTTTTGTTATACCTTTGAGCGTTCCGCGCAATCGGAAAGACTACAACAGGGGCAAGGTATACAAAATATAGAACATATGGGACAAGAAAGCACTGTTTATAGCTTCTTGTCGCAGGTTTCCTTTCAAGAGCACTTAGCGCAATACGCTGTGCCCCATGAACGCTTCTCTTGCATCCCCATGAGTTTTGAGGATGCCTTTGTGGGATTAACCGGAAAATATTAGGAATATCATATGTCGCTTCCGTATGCTGCCTTAATCCAAAAAGAATGGATAAAACTTCGCTATATTATATGGATTGTCCCTGCTTTACTTATCTATGCCGCGGCGGACACCTATTTTACGTTGAACACTATAGAAAGGGTGCATGAAAGTTTTGGCTTGTGGGCGACCCTTGTATCCAAGGAACCACCGCTCTTTGCTTCCTTTCAGTATATAGTTTTTGCAGGCTTTCTTATTGCCTTTTTTCAAGTATGGCCTGAAGCACAGGGCAAGCATATTCGCCTCTTATTTCATATGCCTGTGCCGCCTGCGCATATGGTGGGCTTTATGCTTGGTGTGGGTCTTGTGCTCATTGTGGGCACCAATATACTTGCGGCTCTTGTGCTGTTAACGACGCTGTGGGCCTTTCATTTGCCATGGGAAATAATGTCTTCCATGCTGTGCGCTTTTGCGCCACACGCTGTTTTGAGTGTTGTTTCTTATATGAGTGTCTTTGCATTTTGTGGCACAAAGAAATGGGGCATTCGTGGACTTATTGTCTTTACATGCTTGGTGTTTTATACGCTTTTATGGGGTATTGGCGGCTATAATCTCTGGCGTGAGGCTTTGCACTGGTATGCTCTTCTTGGTGCGTCCATGATTTTTCTGTGCTTTTTTTCTTTTTTACAAGTCATGGGCGAACCTCATAAGAGCAGGCTTTATACTGTCAGCCGCATGGTGAGTTTGACGCTGTTTGGCATACTTTTTTTGGTAGTTTTACCGCAACAATATTGGCGAGTATATATGCCAAAAAGCGCCTCGCAAAGACTGTACTACAGTCCTGTCTACGATCAATTTGTGCGAGATCAAACAATTTTTGACGCAAATGCCGTGCCACCGAGCCAGACAATATCCTCCTTAGAAGACGGAAGCGTCTTGAACAAGCGCGAAGTTGCGTTGGCTTTACCCACCATGCATTCGGAAAATCTTTTAAAATGGGATATGTTTCCCAAGGAAATCAAGGGCAAGACCCTCTCACTGCATCAAATAAAATATGACTGGCAGTATCTTTCCTTGTCACCGCGCACTATCACCAAGCCACCTCTGATGTTGGAAATGATGCTAGAATCTCAACCCGAAGGAGCGAGCATTGAGGCGCCTGTGGATATGTTTCGCATGAGACACGATCGGGCGGGGATTGAATTTTTGCGCCCGGAAGATGGTAGTATTGACATTGACAAAAGTGCTGATTTTACAAAGGCTTTAAGCACGCAAGGCTTTGTATTTCCCATAAGAGGCATGGGGGGTAATCCCAATATACGCAAGGCCTACGACGCAGGTTATGTACTTGTGGATGCAAAGGGACATATTTTTCAACTGCAAATGATAAAAGGAAAAGCGCATTGCGCAAAGGTTGACGGTAATATTCCTGAAGATATCCATTCTATTCTTGTGGACGAAAACCGCAGGGAAGAGTTTTTTGCCTACATCATTACAAAACATAAAGTATATGCTGTGAAGCATAAGCCTTTATCCGTGTTGACTTTACCTTTGAATGATTATGATGTTGAGCACAGCTTTTTCTATACATGGATGGATCCTTTGCAAAAAACCTTTGTGCAAGGTTCTCATGACAATCGCGAAGCGGGCATTACAGGCGGCGCTTATAGCCCCGATTTGCACTTGCTGCGTGAATACACCCTCCCCATGCGTACAGAGGATGTGCAGCGCATAGACTATTACAACACGATTGCTGCTGTATTTTTTCCGTGGCGCGTAGTACAACGTAGCCCCGCAAGTCTTTACTATGACTTTGATATTCAAATGACACACAATCTCTTTGTGAGTATAGTCAGCAATGTCTTATGTGTATTGCTCTTAGTATTTTTATTCAAAAAAAGACGCAAGCGACCTTTTGATTTCTTCTTTGTAGCTGTATTTGGTGTGAGTGGTCTTTGTATTTTGGGCATAGAAGCATTATCCGGAAGCAGGCTGAGATTTTTCTGAAAAGGCTTGTGGGGGGAAAACTTT
>CAYJHT010000005.1:13537-17498 GCA_964369615.1 uncultured Desulfovibrionaceae bacterium | reverse complement strand
GTAAGCATGCGTGTACGCACTGCCCCTGCTCCGTGGGGTGAGGCGCTCCCCTCTTTGTATGCCAGCATGCTCACGAAAACAGGGACGACGACCCCACACACATAGATATCATTGGCCATGAGTAAGAGTTGCAAAATGCCCGTGCCTGGTAATGCGAGGGCAAGACTTCCCGCAGCCACAGCGAGCGTACAGAGTCGACACGTTCTTACATCTTTTTTTCGAAGGATATCATTACTGGCGATGCTGGCAGCTGTGAAAAGACTGGAATCTGCCGAGGAGATTATAGCACTTATGAGGGCTAGAACACCTAACATGCCTGCCCACGGGGGGAGTACGTCCGTCAAAAGCACCATGAGCACCCCTTGCGACACTGTGTCCGGCGGTACAAGCCCACGGCTACCTATACCAATACTCACAAGCACCATAGCCGCAAGCACAAGACCCACAGCCGCAAGTGCTGTACCTCGCTGCGCAGAACTTTCAGATTTTGCGCTCAAAAGTCGACCGAAGAGCATAGGACAGACGATATAACTGCCACCTATAATCAATAAGAAATAGGAGACCTTGCTTATGGGGAAGGCGTCGTTTGTCAATTCTAGAGGTATGTTCATAGGCGTCACAGACGAAAGAGAGCTGTGCGCGTGCCACAAGAGCCCCATCATAATGATGAGTGTCACCGAGAGAAAAGTCGCATGGAAGGCGTCGCTCTTTATAATGGCTTTTTGCCCGCCCCACAAGGCGTGAATCGTCACAAAAAAAGCACCTGTGGCGAGGGCAAACCATGGCGGTGTTTGTAAAAAAGGTTGCAATAATGTTGCCAATGCGCTGAATTGAGCGGCGGTAATGGCGAGCCATGCCACAAGAATGATGACAGAAGAGACGGGACGAGCTGAAGTACCGATAAATGTTGTGACCATTTCAGGAAGCGTTCGCGCACCACTCTGACGCACCTTGCGTGCCAAAAATATCGCAAGGACGCACAGACCAAGAGCGCCCGCACACAACCACCATAAGGCAGGCATGCCTACTTCCCACGCAAGACCCGTCATGCCCAGTGTGGCAGAACCGCCCACACAGGAAGCGAAGATAGAAAAGGCCACAGCACCGGCGGAAGAATTTCTGCCATTAACAAAAAAGTGCTCAGCGCTTTGCTTTGTGCGCAAAAGTCCGCTGTAGTACGATAAACAAAGCAAGCAACTTGCATAAACAAATAACCAAATCATGAAAGAAAAGTCCTTGTCTGTAGAGCATGAGTGAGGACAGAGGTCAGGGAGTCTATGTCTTCATCCTCAAAAATATAGGGGGGCATCACATAGAGAAGTGTGCCAAAAGGGCGAATCCACACGCCGTGGCGCACGAAAAAATTCTGTATTTTTGCCATATTGACAGGGCGTTTCGTCTCTATAACCCCAATTGCACCAAGAACGCGTACGTCATGGACGTCTTCGTGCTTTGCACACGGGGCAAGGCCACGCCACAAGGCCTTTTCAATGCGTGCTACTCTATCGCACCAAGGGGAATCCGTGAGAATATCCATAGATGTCGACGCAACAGCGCAAGCCAAAGGGTTTGCCATGAATGTCGGGCCGTGCATAAAGACATTGTCATGCGCGCAGATACCTTGCGCGACGTGTTCTGTGCATACTGTGGCAGCAAGGTTCATAAAACCGCCAGTCAGCGCCTTGCCTACGCAACATATATCAGGTACGATTTGTGCCCATTGCGATGCAAACATCTTCCCAGTACGTCCAAAGCCCGTGGCAATTTCATCACAAATGAGTAAGACCTCATATTGCGTACAGAGTTCACGCATCCGTTGTAAATAGTGAGGATGATAAAAATGCATGCCCCCTGCGCCTTGGACAATGGGTTCGATAATGCAGGCAGCTAAATCTTGCCCATATTCTGCGAAAGCCTTCTCCAGCGGCGCAAGGTGCTCTTGTGTACATGTACCGTGAAAAGCGCAAGACGGTTTTTCTATGAAGCATTGCTGCGGCAAGGTATTTGCAAAAAGCGTATGCATGCCTGTGATAGGATCACACACAGACATGGCACCTTGTGTATCGCCATAATACCCGCCTCTCGGCGTGAGTATGCGCGTGCGCCGACGGGTATGTTGACGGGCGTGCTGATATTGCACTGCCATTTTTAATGCCACCTCTACAGCAACAGAACCAGAATCCGCCCAAAAAACGCGACTAAGCGACATACTGCCATGTGCAAGGCATTGTGTCTGCTCGTGCAAGGGCGTCATAAGTGCAAGAAGCTTTTGCGCAGCTCTGACCGCCGGTTCATGTGTTAAGCCTCCGAACATGACATGGGAGAGGCGCGCTGCTTGCTCTTGCGCCGCCGCCACAAGACGAGGATGGCTATAACCGTGTATAGCGCACCACCACGAGGCCATGCCGTCGAGAAGGCGTATACCATTATGTAATTCAATATATTTTCCTTGTGCGCGTGCGACAGGATACACGGGGAGGGCTTGCGTTGCGGAAGTGTAGGGGTGCCATAAGTGCTCTTTGTCCCATGCGAGCAGGGCGTCATTGTGCTTTACTGCTTGATTGCTATGTTGCCAAAGTTTTTTGCACGCATCTGCGACTTCTCCTAATGCGTGCGCAACTTCGTGCCATTGCGCATCAATACCGTGAAAGTATGGCAATGTACACACAAGGATGTGTGGAAACTTACCCTTAAGAAAATGAATATTATCCTCAGCAATGCCAGTATCGGTATTGTTTTTGTCGCCTGACCTATCATTCATAACAATGGCACAGATCTGTAGATCACGTCGTTGTGCGGCTTCGACGGTGAGCAGTGCGTGGTTGAGAGCGCCTAAAGCATTGTTAACAACGATGATAAGAGGCATGTGCAATGCACGCGCAATATCTATGACATATTCGCTTTCATTGAGGGGCACGAGAAGGCCACCGGCTCCTTCTATAAGGAGCGGCATAGTCGGATGTTGATCGGCAAGAATGTGTATGCGGTTGACAATCTCGCGGACAGTGAGTCTCTCACCTTCCTGCGCGGCAGCATAGTGTGGGGAGGCTGGCAAGGAGAACTGACACAGGGTCTGTGGCCTCATTGCGCGCGCTTTTGTTGTGCATGGGAGGCTCTGGAGGGCGTCACGATATATGGTCGCATCTCCTGCATTCTTTTCAGGCGTATTGTGCGCGCACTGGGCGACGCCTGTTTGCACCGCCTTAACAGGAACGACGCATATATCGCGTGTCACAAAAGCACGTTGTAACGTGGCCATTACAATACTTTTGCCAACGTCGGTACTTGTGCCTGTAACAAAAACACCATACGGCATTGGATGTTTCCTTTCAGTTTGGGTCATGTGCATGATACTATTTAATGGCTCCATAAGATGCTGTGCTGTGGCGAGGAAGTAGCGCAAGCAAGACACGCTTGTCAAGATACATCAGCATATTTTGAAAAGCTTTTGCACGTTCATTGAAGGAAATCGTGAGTTTTTCAAGCATATCAAGAGCATTCAGCGCATCTTATTGAAAACAGTTCACACCATGAGAATGAGGTAGGGGCTTTTTTAAAGGCCCCTCTTTTTTTTACAAATCCCATTTCAAAGCTGAATCATTACAACATATCGTTATAGAAGAAAATATTGTAAAATTCTTTCAGCATTTCTCACTCTCCCCCTTGCGCCTTGTGGACATATGATACAATAGAGGCTTCAAATTCCTTCAAGGAAGATGCGGACATAAGTGCAAGGCTCAAGTCTTCTAAATCTTGTGTATTCTTTATGCGCCGAAGCTGCGCTTCCGTCTGTGGCGGCAACATACCCCATCTCTGTGCAGCTTGCTTGCATAAGAGCGTGCTCATGCCAAGTTCCACCCCCTGACTTATGCCAAGTTCCACCCCCTCAGCTTTGCCAAGTTCCATCCCCTCAGCTTTGCCAAGTTCCATCCCCTCAATATAGGATTTTTGAGCGATTTCG
>CAYJHT010000005.1:10539-13437 GCA_964369615.1 uncultured Desulfovibrionaceae bacterium | reverse complement strand
CATCACTAAAGAATTTCTTATAAAATACATCGCTTGTATAGGCCGTATTTTTACTCTTTACCATAGCACACAGTGTGGCACATTTTACGAGGTGGCGCAAGGGTTTTACCCCTCGCTTATATCGGAAAACTTGCGTCAACGAGGCAAATTTCCACCTTGAGACACTTGACAATACGACCTGCTTACAGCATAGTCGTTACGAAAAATCTATCCGCAAGGAGTCGTCACATGACACAGGCTGCTATTATAGCGAAGACACAAGGTTCTGTTCTTGTTACACGCGAGGGGCAAGATATCCCCCTCACACAAGGGGACGCCCTCTTTGAGTCCGACACTATTAAAACTGCGGATGCGTCCGTAGAGATAACCTTTGCCGACGGAAGCAGAGCGACGCTGGGTCCGCAGACAGTCATGTCCATTAAGGATTTCGCCTTTAGCGCAGAAGAAGCGCCAAGCTTTGTTGTTGACCTTGCCATGGGCGCCATGCGCACCATCAGCGGTAAGATAGTAGAAAGCAATCCTGATGCCTTCAAACTCATTACGCCACATGCGACTGTGGGCATCCGCGGCACAGATTTTATCAGTACAGTAGACAATGCCGGTGTGGCGCGCTTTATTTTGAACGCCATAGACCAAGGGCATAACCTTGTAGTCACCTCCCATACAGGCAACCAAATATCTTTGAGCAGTGCAGGACAGGCAGTTTCTGTGCAGCTTGGCGGCGAACTTGTGCCCCAAACATTCTCTGTTGAGGACATGGAGCAAGTCTTGTTGCGCCTTGCCAACGGCACGCTTGATGTGCTTGGTGACAGCGCCCCCGCAGGTGATCTTGAAAAAGAATTGGGAGACGACGAAGAAATCGGAGACGAGCTCGGACAAGGCGAGACCGACGCAGAAGAGCGCTCAAGCAGCGGCGAAGAAAGCACGCCAGACGAGGACAGTACGCCAGAGGATGAAGCGCGCACCGGCACCGACGCCACCCACCTCCTGCGCGAACAAGAACTGCAAGATGACACGAACACCAACCTCGCCCAAGGCGCAACAGCAGGAGAGGACGGTGACGGACAGTCTTCTGATATCCCCCTTCTCGCCACACCGCCGGAACAAGATGAAGTGACTGAAAACGACGATACCGACGACGACCTGCATCCATACACTCCAGACAGCGGACACAGTAGCGGCGGCTATGTGCATGTGGAAATTGACGGCACGACAAGCTATTTCGCCGATGAGATGGATCATTCCAGCAGCTCAAGCTCGCCTCACCCTCCTTCCGGCTCCTCACCTGAAAGTGATGGGCACGCCATCGCACACCATATCACCGTCACGGAAGATATGAGCACACCCGGCGTCATGATTTCAGGCGATGTAAGCAGCGTCAGCCCGGACATGTACACCATAGGCGCAGGGGATATCATCGTTGCCAAGAATATGGCAGACGGTACCCTTGTGGGGGACGCAGGTTATGTGGGCGGCGGAACGCTTATGGGCGGTGCTGACAATATCACCGTCGAGAATAAAACAGGCGGTCTCTCCATTTATGGCGATGCCGCCACCGTCGATAGTGGCGCAGTCAGCTTCGGCAACGACAGTATCACCGTCAAGGGCGATTTCGTCAATTCCACCATCGGCGGCGACGCGCAATTTGTGAATAGTCATGTCATTGTGGAACTTTGGGGGAGCGATCATATCACCATACACGGCAATATGGGGGATGATATCCAGTCCACAGAATTATACGGCGACGCCAGCGGCGGTGAGGGGCACAGCGGCGGTCACGATACCATCAATGTGCACGGAATGATGTCGTTCAACAGCAATATTTTCGGCGGCGCCGGCAATGATGCAATCACAGTGAACGAGGTGCACGGCGGCGGAATTTATGGCGATACGACACAATTTGGCGTCTACGGCGACGACAAGGTCACAATAAACACTATGCGTTTTGGCTCCGTATACACAAATGAAGGTGCTGATTCTATCCACATCAAAACAGGTGCGGAAACGTCCGGTCAGGCTTATGTGGACGTGGGCAGCGATGCGGCGGCAGACAGCATATTTCTTGCCCAAGGCGGTGGTCACTTGACTATCCGCCACATGAACACCGCACACGACAAGCTCCACATAAATGGTACGGAGCGCGGCGTTTTCGGCGACGGACAGTATGGGGACTATCACCTCATATTTGAGGGTCTCACAGGCAACAGGGTTCCGTATATATCCTCGCCCACGGGCACTTTGTCACTTGTCAAGGACACAGAAACGAGTAAGGCTGATTCCGTCCACGCCACAGACGCTGACGGCGATACCTTAAGCTACAGCGTCAAAAGCGGCGCGGCGGCGCAATATGGCACAGTGACTCTCGTGGGTGACAGCTACACCTATGTTCTTGATGCCAATAATCCCGCAGTGCAGGGCTTGTTCTCCGGTCAAAGCCTCTCAGACAGCTTCACCATCCTCGTGGATGACGGACAGGGCGGCACGGCAGAAAAGGTCGTGAGTGTGACCATTGCCGGAAGCGGTTCGCCCACACCTCCTCCTGTGTCGCAAAATATCGTGTACTCAGAGCTGCAGTATGACGCCCTTGCTGAGGGTTTTATTATTCAAGAACATGACGGCAGCAATGCTGTTTTCGGCAATACGTCCATCACTATTGATACGGATGCGGACAAGGAGATTGGCATTATAGGCGACTCTCACAATGTCGCCAGCGGCACCGGAGGCGTTGACACCATCCTTGTGACACGCACGATGAGCGCAAGTACTATTTTGGGTGACGCCCTCAATGCAACCGGCACCTTCGTTTCTGCGGGGGATTATATCACCATCAACGGCAGTATGAGCGGCGAGGCAAGCATTCTCGGCGATGCCGCTTATGCATCTGATTCTGTGCATATT
>CAYJHT010000005.1:0-10439 GCA_964369615.1 uncultured Desulfovibrionaceae bacterium | reverse complement strand
TCGGGTAGCGATGAAATCACCATCAACGGCGATATAAGCGGCGATACTTATATAGCGGGCGATGTAACGATTGCAAATGATTCTGTGCATATTTCGGGTAGCGATGAAATCACCATCAACGGCGATATAAGCGGCGATACTTATATAGTGGGCGATGTAACGATTGCAAATGGTTCTGTGACGATTTCAGGCAGTGATAGAATCACTATCAAGGGCAATCTGAGCGACCTCGTACAAATTGAAGGAGATGGGAATAATATCCATGGGTCAGCAACAGCTTCAAGCCATGATTTCATTCTCATCGAAGGCGATATGCGCGGCGATACAACGATTGTTGGCGATATGTATTCTACACTCGGCGATGCCAGCACCATGGGCAATGACGAAATCACCGTCTACGGCAATATGGGCAGTCATGCCAACAGTGACGGTTCCATCGGCGAGGCCAAAATTTACGGCGATGCGGATTCTGTGTCCGGCAATGCCACCAGCACGGGACATGACAAAATCACCATCAACGGCAATATAGACGGCGAGGCCATGATTAGCGGCGACGTGTTCAGTGTCTCCAACGATGCCAAAGTCACAGGCGACGATATCATCACCGTCAACGGCGATATGATGAACGGCAGAATCTACGGCGATGCATTCACAGTGGAGAATAATGCCACTGCCACAGGCAATGACCAAATCACCATCAAGGGCGACTTTGCGGGCGGGAATATCTACGCAGGCAATGGCGCGGACACTATTACCATCAATAACGCCGATGGGAGAAGTGGCACCATAGATGTGGGTGTGGATACGGACGGGGATAAAATATATTTGAATAATGCTGGCGGCGGTCACTTCACCCTCGACAATTTCAATACGACCCACGATAAGCTTTATTTAAACGGCGTCGTGCAAACGGTGACAGGTTCCGGTAGTACCCAAGGCACATTCGGGGGCTATACAGTCACGTTTAAGAACCTCATAAGCGGCGGCATTTCGCAAAATATCACTTACACAGAAGTGCAGTACGACGAGCTTGCCAATGCGGCCTCACCCAATGCCGCCACCATCCAAGAACACGACGGCAGCAATGACGTCTTCGGCAATACAAGCATCACCATTCTTGACACCAACCACGACCGAGATGTGAACATTGTGGGCGACACCACCACTGTCACCAGCGGCACGGGCGGTAGTGACACCATTCTCGTGAAAGGCGCGGCTACCGATGGCATGATTATGGGCGATGCCGTCACTCTCAGCGGAACATTTGCCGGAGGAAATGATGATATCACTGTGACGGGCATTGTGGGCGCGGGCGTCAGCGTCAGCGGCGACGCCATGAATGCCGCAGGTACGAGTACCACTGTCAGCTGGTCTGGAAGCGATAAGATCACCATCGAAGGCGGCATGGGGGGCGCTTCCGTCTACGGCGACGCGTCGGCTGCCAATGCCGGATACAGCGCAGGAAGCGACGAAATTACCTTGACAAATAACATGACAGGCGGTTTCATTGACGGTGATATTGCGTACATGAGCGGTTCTGTAACAAGTTCGGGGCATGATGTCATCCGCCTCACCAACAGTATGAGCGGCAGCAGCACGAAAATATTCGGTGACGCTTTGGATATAGCAAACGACGCCGTGTCGCGCGGTAACGACAACATTCAAATTGACGGAAGCGTAGAGAACTCTTCCATTTATGGGGATACGCTCACCTTGCGCGATGACGCTGTCAGCGAAGGGCACGATAACATCCGTACGGGGGCAGTCATCAACGGCACTATTTACGGCGATGCTGAGACTATGGAAGGTGCGGCGAAGAGTGTCGGCAATGATAATATCCTCGTCAGCGGCGATTTTGAGGGGGATTTTGCTGTCATCTACGGTGACGCCAAGACCATGTATGGGACAACGAGCACGCAGGGCGATGATAACATCGCCATCACCGGAAATATGAAGGCGGGCACCACAATTTATGGGGATATCTCCGTTTTTAGCAGTAGCGGTCAGACCGTGGGGCGCGACAACATCGCCATCGGCGGCAATGTGGAAGGCGGGCAAATTTGGCTGGACTCCGGCGGCGCCGGAAATGCGCAGGGTGTCAATGACGACAAACTCACCATCAACGGCAGCATGAGCGGCGGCACCATCTATGCGCGCGCCGGCACGGATATGATCAATATCGGCACTGAGAGCGGCGGCACGGATACGGTGGAAGTGTCCTTGACAGGTGCGGACAATTTGACCCTGCTTTTCAACGCGGGTTCTGATGCCAGTTCCACAAGCGGCGACACCTATAATTTTGTGGGCATATTTAGCAATACGGTTGCGACGGTGCACTTGCTGGGCGCGAACATCGCTACTTTGTCCAATATGAACATTAACTATAATGGTGTGAGTATTGTCAGTGACCTTCAAACGTCTGGCAGTTATACCAACGGCAATGTGACCTTCCTGATGCCCACGGTGCACATGTCTGTGACGGGTGGTAAAATCGAAGGCGACGCGGGGGCGACGACGCAGTTTAATGACTCGTCCATTGTGCTCGCAGCTGACCTTACGAACGATGACGCTATTTATGGCGATGCTGAGAGCGGCATCACAGGCGGCACAGGCGGTGACGATGTTATTGTGGTGACGGGAAGTGTGGGCAATACGGCGATAAGCACACCTGCGGGTATTGTTTTTGGAGACACATCTACTTTGAACTCAACCTCCGGCGCTTTTGTGTGCGGCAATGACAGCATCGTCGTGAATAATGGTCTTGTTTCCGGCGCCATTTTTGGCGACGCGCAATATGTGCGTGACGCTGCCAGTGCGGGCGGTCATGATATTATTTCGGTGAATAATGGGATGACGGGTGGCAATCTCTATGGCGACGCTGCTGAGGTCACGGGCACGGGCAATATTACGGGCAACGACAGCATCACCATTAATGGCAATATGAGCAGTGGGGGCATTTTCGGCGATGCACAGACTGTCAGCACCACGGGCACACAAGGGGGCGATGATATTATCTTGGTCAATGGTATCATGAGCGGTGGGAGCATCGACGCAGGTGCTGGCAACGACAGTATCTCCGTCGGCATTGCGGGTACGGGCGCCACTGGCGGCACTATTACAGGCGGCGCGGGCAATGATGCCATCACGCTCTTTGTAGGTGATACGGGCAGCCGAGGCAACCTCATCATCGATGCTAACGGCATGCATTTTACGGATGAATCCATCGCCTTGCATGATGCAGGCACGGGTGAGACCCATGTGAGCATCACAAACTTGAGCAATACGCAGGATTATGGGGCAGGGAGCTTTACCGTGGACGGTACAGACATCACAAGTCATGTGAACACGGCGCTTGATACGAATCAAGATTCATACACGCACGGTGACTTAATAATCTACTTTAAGTAATAGTGTGTCTTTTCTGCAAGTTTAGTTTGTTTTTTTGAAAGTCTTGTGGGGGAAAGCTTTTTTTTCCCAAAAAAAGTTCCCCCCCACGAGGCTTTCATAAAAAACGCTTTATTTAGAAACAGCACTTAGGGAAACAGCCCCTAGTATATTACTCAGCGTGTTCACTGAGCCAGTGATGCAAGGTTTTGTAGAGGATATCTGGCGTGATGGGTTTTGTGAGGTGCTCATTCATGCCATGTTGCAAGCTTTTTTCGCGGTCGCCTGACATGGCATGGGCGGACATGGCAATGATTGGCAGATCTGCAAAACGTTCTTGTGCGCGTATCTTTTGCGTGGCGGTAAGACCATCCATGACAGGCATCTGAATATCCATTAAAACAAGGTCATAGTGTGTCTTTGAAACCATGTTAAGGGCTTCTTGTCCATCGTGTGCGACGTCTACTGTATAGCCGCCTTTTTGTAGAAGCTCTTGCGCTATGAGCTGGTTTATTTCATTATCTTCCGCCAAGAGAATATGGGCGGAACCTAGAGGGATACCCTTAGACTCGGCGCACTCTTCGTCTATTTTTTCAATGCGTTCTTGCTTTGAAGAGATGGGGAAGACAGCTGAGCAGTAGAAGGTTGAGCCTTCACCAAGCACGCTTTCTACCCAGATATCTCCGTGCATCATATGGGCAATACTGCGTGATATGGCAAGGCCGAGACCTGTGCCACCAAATTTGCGCGTCACGGAGCTGTCTGCTTGCATAAAGGCAGAAAAAAGCTTTGAAACTTGTTCTTCGCTTAAGCCGATACCAGTATCATGCACGGTAAAAAGGCAGTGCAATTCATCGTTTATGCGATTTGCTTCTGCAACGCGCACGGTAACTCCGCCTTCTGAGGTGAATTTTATGGCATTGCTCACAAGGTTAAAGAGAATTTGCTTGAGTCTTAGGGCATCGCCCAAGATGACCATGCTTGGCTGACTGCCTTTTTCAATGTAGAGCCTGATGCCTTTTTGAGAGCTGAGAGGTTCGTAGAGGTCGTATACTTCCGTGCATAATTCGCGCAAGGTGAAGGGGGCGACTTCCATGTCCAGCTTCTTGGCTTCGATTTTTGAAAAGTCTAGGATATCATTGATGATGCGCATGAGGTTATTGGCAGAGAAAATAGACTTTTGCACATAATAGAGCTGGTTATTGGTGAGATCTGTGTGTTCGAGCAGGTTCAAAAGGCCGAGGATGCCATTCATGGGGGTGCGTATTTCGTGGCTCATATTGGCGAGAAATTCGCCCTTTGCTTGGGCACTGTGTTCTGCAAATTCCTTTGCTTGGCGCAAGCCTTCGGCTTGCGCGTGGATTTCTGCCAGCATGGCTTTTTCTGCGCGCAGGTCGCGAAGATAGGCAATGGCGCCTGTCTTGCCAAAATAAGGTGCGCGGCGCACGATGATTTGTAAGGGGATCCTCTCATTTGTGAAAGGATTGATGCATACAAACTCTGCTTTCGCCGCACCTATTTCAAAGCAGCGTGCCAACTGTTCTGCCATTATATCGCTGGACAGTTGCCCATTGGGTTGACGTTCCGGGATAGTACGGAAAAATTCTTCCATGTATTTAGCAGTATCTGTATAGCCAAAAAGATGGGTCGCTGCGAGGTTGCAATAGATAATTTGCGAGTTTTCGTCCCAGAAATGGACGCCAATAGGCATACTATCAAGGATTGCTTTATTGCGTTGGTCAGCTTCTTCTGCCAGAGCTTGAGAAGCTTTTATTTCGCGCAAATCCTTGGTGTAGGCAATAAGGACATCTTCGCCTTGGTAGGGCGATCTGACAAGGGTGATTTCTGTGGGAATGGGATTACCATAAATATCGGTATGGAGCCATTCAAAAGTGGCGTATCCGTGCTCAAATGCTTGTTCTATATAGTGCAACCTCTTGTCCCTGCTTAGGGAGCCGTCGGGCTGATATTGCGGCGAGAGTTCTTTGAAGTCGGCAAGGTAGGCTTGCTTGCTCTCATAGCCAAAGAGCTTTTGCACGGCAAGATTGCAGTCTATGGCGTCTGAATTTTTGTGAAGAATATTTGAACCGAGAGGCATTTGATCGAGCATGAGTTTCATGCGTTGTTCGGCCTCTTTGGCTAATTTTTGAGAGGCGCGCAATTCGCGTGTATCGTAGATATATTCTGCTATAAAGATTGTCCCCTCATACATAAATTTACGCAGGACGACTTGTGCAGAAAAAATATTTCCTTTTGCGTCATACCAGAGCCACTCGAGTTCTCTGTGTCCTTCTTGGAGAGTTCTTTTAAGCTCCTCTAAGGCCAAGTCATAAGATTCTTTGCCATTGGCCTGTTGCTTAGGATAATATTTATCTGGATTTTTTCTGTAATCCTCGACACTTGTGACATTGAACAACTCACGAAAGCTTGCATTACAGTCAACAAGTTCGTAGTGCTCTGTCCAGAGGCACATGGCAGTGGGCGAGGCGTCGAGCACGGTCTTCATCTTTGTGTCAGTGCGATAAGTATAGGCACTGTTCTTGGCATTGTTCATAAAGCCTATGATGAGAGTTTGCCCATTGTGCTGCATAGTTGTAAGCGTATATTCCACCAACTTTTCAGGCTGATTTGGCGGACTATGGAGCCAGAAAAAACGGACATAGTCCTCATCGCAGGCTTTTTTTATGAAGATCTCCTTGCCTATGCGTGAGGGCATGCCATTGGGCTGTATGGGAGGATGGTATGTGGCGAAATTGCGACTAATGTCAGCTTCATCCTCAGCACCAAAAAAATCTAAAAAGGCCTTGGTGCAATACACAACAGTGCCGTCAACTGTCCAGCAACAAATAGGCGCCTTGTGGTGTTGAAACAAAGGAAGTAAAAACGCACGTATATCAGCTATAGAAGCAACAAAGGTGGGGTGTGGCATAACAATCCTCGTCCATATAAAGCTTTGAAAAAAAATAACCTTGGATTGTTTCACAAGAAAAGGTGCAATACTCTTGCCACAAATAAACACGGCGCAAGAGATAAATAATGCAGAAGGCCTTGATGAAATATTTCCGAGTAAAAAAGTATGTTTTTATTCACATTTCAAAGCGAAACGCTGTCGAAACTACCCTAGCTATACACGCATGACAAATGTTGTCAAGTGTTCGCAATAAGAAAATTAAAGCATCTTACAAAACAAGGAATCTAATCTAATTATATCAATCTTTTTTTGAAAAATAATTACATCTTGTTTATTTTTTCACATATCTATCTGATTGATTTATTAAAAGTTTTCCACAATAGGATTTTTGATGGGATTTTACGAGGAGTACCCTTAAATGTTCTTAAAACAAAAAATGAGACTGGCAGAGCAAATTTACATTTTGTATATACTTTGTTACACTACGAACGTTCATCTCTCTTTATCCTTGTCTTAAAACGGAAACACTTTTTTATGAAAGCACCCAGAAACAAAACCATCGACCTTACCCTCAAAGAAGGTCGTCACTACCTTGAGCGCTGTCGCACAGTCACACAACCCGTGGGTATACAAAATATCGAAAACAGCACCATCTACGGTGACACCTTTAGCGTTCTCCCCCTCTTGCCAGAAGCGTGCGTGGATTTACTCATCATCGACCCACTCTACAACCTGACAAAACGCTTTCACGAAAAACGTGTGGCACGTACGTCAGATATCGACTATGCACACTACACGACAAGATGGCTGTGCGCAGTAAAGCCCCTGCTCAAAGCACACGCCTCCATTTATGTGTGTTGCGATTGGCAATCCAGCATGCTCATAGGCCCCCTGCTCAAAGAACACTTCTACATACGCAATCGAATCACATGGCAAAGGGAAAAGGGACGCGGCGCCGCCCACAATTGGAAAAACTCCATGGAAGACATATGGTTCGCAACCCTCGACGAAAAAAACTACACCTTTAATGTTGACGCTGTCAAAATGCGCCGAAAAGTTCTTGCGCCCTACACAGTCGCCGGCAAAGCACGCGATTGGGAGCAGACCGATGAAGGAAAATTTCGCGACACATTCCCGTCAAATTTTTGGGACGACATATCCATTCCCTACTGGTCAATGCCGGAAAACACAGCACACCCCACGCAAAAACCAGAAAAACTTCTTGCAAAACTTATACTTGCAAGTTCACACGAAGGCGACCTCATACTTGACCCCTTTCTAGGCTCCGGCACCACGTCCGTCACTGCAAAAAAGCTTGGGCGCCGTTATGTAGGCATCGAACAAAACCCCCAATACTGCATCTGGGCAGAAAAACGCCTCGAAATGGCAAACACTGACACACTCATTCAAGGATTCCATGACAAGGTATTTTGGGAAAGAAACACAACGCCGGCGCAAAAAAAAATAAACAAAAAAAAGAGAGTAATACTCTAATTCATTAAGCACCTTGTAACAGTTCCAAGACATCCAGACAGCCAACACTCCAATTTTTCCCTTGACAAGGCTACAGGAATGCCTACAATTACTGGATAAAGCGCAATATTCCATATCTGTTTTTGGAATATCCCATACACTATAAACGAAAGATTTCGTAACAAGGAGAATATCAGTGAGTCAAGAAAAAGACCAACAAATCCGTTTGAATGTCAATGCCGATAAAATGACAACTTCATACGCAAATGCATTTCAAACACACTCCACACCAGAAGAAATTTTGATTTCCTTTGGTATCAACCAAACTGTTCCTTCACAAGAAGAAGGCGTCAGTGCTGATATGACATTACAGTTTACTGATCGCATCATCATGAACCATTACACGGCAAAACGCTTGACTCTTTCTCTCCTGCAAAGCGTGCGCGAGCACGAAGAACGCTTTGGTATCATTGAGCTTGACGTTACAAAACGTCTGGCTACAAGCAATGAGGCCAAAGAAGAAGAAGAAACAAAGCAATAGCGTCAAAGTTTCACTACGGAGCAAGGAAAGTCGCATAAACTCCCCCTTGCTCCCATATCCACAATAACAAGTTCAACTCGCACGCCTCTTTTTTATCAATATGCGTAAACGCGCCACGAAGAACATGGCACTTACGAGGGATATCATGAAGGAGTACCACACTACTATACAGCACATGTCCAATGTATCGGAATGTATAGGCACAAAAACAAAAATTTCACACGCTCCCCTGCCTCACGCACTCCACAAAGATTGTCACACGAACGATAGCACCCTTGCCGATTCTTTGACACCTATAGTCGGTGACGGAGAGTATATTACCTCGCCCCTCCATCTTCCTTGGGACGCGGAAAACATTCTTACCCATTCCTTTCTGGAGCCACTAACAAGCTATACCCATTCCGCTCAAGAACAACTAGAAGCTATTCTTCAAACCATTATAGAAAATGAGCATGAAATACTCCCCTTCCTCGGACTTCTCCATAAACAGGCGCTTTCTGATTCACGGCTCCATGACATTGTACGTGCCCTACAAGGCAAGTTAAAATCCGCCATTACTCTGGCAGGCACGCTCTCAGCACGCGAAATAGAAGTCTTGGACCTTGCTGCGAAAGGACGTAGCAATGCACAAATCGCGGAATACTTAAGTGTACACATCATCACTGTAGCTAAAGCACTGTCGCGCGCGTACCGCAAAATTAAAGCAAAAAATAGAGCGGAAGCCGTACATAAATGGATATTTCTACGCACTACGATCAAGCCATAAAGACTGTTCCTATGGCACCTCATTCCGATTTGTTTTTTCTAAAAGTTTATTTTGTTTTTTCTGAAACGCTTGTGGGGGGGGAACTTTTTTTGGGAAAAAAAGTTTTCCCCCCACAGCTCTGCTCTCTGTATCCCTAAGGCTCGTTTCTCGCCTAAGGGCTATGCCTTCGGCACCATTCGGGCAGGTCCCCCTTTCAAAAAAACCAATTGTTTAACAGGAAAAACAGCTTCCAAATGACACTTGGGTTCACATGGTCACCCGCAGTTTTGAGAGCTTATTACTGCCATTTCAATATTTACAACTGTAATATTAGGTAGTTGGCGCTTTTTAAAGGTGTTTTTAAAGCGTTTTTTACAAGTTTCATTTCATTGAAGAGTGTTTTTAAATTTTACAAGACACTAGACGCTGTCGTCAAATAGCGAATTTTCGTGTTATATCAAGGAAGATGCATTTGTTTTTCGGGCGTGTATATAGACAGACATAACCGAAAAGGCGCATTTGACGACAGCGTCTAGCTCACCCACTGCACCACATCTTCTAATGCTCGGCGAGTTTTGGCATGCTTTGGCGCCTCTCCTCTTTTCCCAAAAGCCACCATGCACGCAACCCCCATACTTTCCATATCCAACAAGTCCTTTTGCGAGAGAAGCACCTCAACTTCCCCCTTGACAAAGCCTTCAATAGGGCAAGAATCGATGTGAAGAAGAGCGGCTGTTGTCATCATATTGCCAAGAGCGATGTAGCACTGACGTGCAGCCCATTCAAACTTTGCGCGATCATTACCTGCATAAGCAAGATCATCTTCAATAAACTTTGTAAAGAATTGAGCACGTTGCTCTGCCACTCCGTCAGATAAAAGTTGCACATCACGCATGATGGTATTGCGGACATATTCCCCATATGGATTCATAGCGACACCCTTTCTCGCCAATATGATAAGAAAATGGCTGCATGTCATCATTTGTCCCTGCGCCCCCCAGCAGTGCGTTTTGAGCTCTTCGCGCAATTCCTTATTCTGAACTACCAAGAATTGCCACGGCTCAAAACCAAAGGATGACGGGGACAAACGTCCTGCTTCAAGGATGGTATGAAAATCTTTTTCGTCAATTTTATAGGTGGGATCAAAGGATTTACACGCGTGACGAAATTGCCACGCTTCCGAAAGAATGTGTGTGATATCAGACATAGATGCTCCTTCATATCTGTTCAAGTTTATAACTGAGACTATTACAACTTATTCTCACTTACTAGAAGTGGCATTATTATGCAAGGAATTTCTCTTTTTTTTGAGAAAGCTGCCCACGGCGTTCTAGTGCCTTGTAAAATCTAAAAACTGTTTTTTATTTTTCTTTTTTGCGGGGGGA
>CAYJHT010000004.1:14817-17537 GCA_964369615.1 uncultured Desulfovibrionaceae bacterium | reverse complement strand
TGCAGTAAATGTTCCCTGCAAGCAAACAGAGTAGGATCCATAACATTTAATACACATAAATCATCGGCAGAAAAATCAGGCACAATGTTTCTTTCTTTAAACCTCTTAAAGCTCTCTCTATTTTTCAGTAAGCTTAGCGCCGAAAGCAAAAAAGTTGTTTTGCCAGAGCCTCTTTTGCCATGAACGGTAATAACATCGTGAATACGCTCGTATCCCACAACCCTGCTGAGAGCATTTAACTTATTTTTAAAATTCGGTATCTTAGCTAGTGTCTGAGAAATATACTTTAACAGTTCAGTGTATTGTTTTGTTTGCAAAAAAAAATCTGGAGTCAAAGCACATGCACTGTGAGCTTGTGTGAGATCTATAATAATTTCAGCATCTTTATTTTTTTCACTTAGACTCGTCATTCAGCATACCTCAAAATGTATTTCACGAACGCTACCAGCAACCCTATAAAAAGTCAACACTTCATAACAAAATTTGCTCATTTTACACTGAAAAAGACAAAAAATAGCGCAAGTATATATAATTTTAGCTAAAAACCAATCCCCACCGCATATTTGCAACGATGTCTCTTTTGAACAAAAGACCCCGTTTGTCGTCCACAGTTTCCGCACCATGAAGGCGCGTGCAAATATATTTTTGCAAATGCTCCGTAGGGCTCCCCCTCATGGTGACGATATATTGCACAGGTGTTGACAGAGAATAATGTTGTGCGTTTTGCTCCGTCATCTCCACAAAGCTTTGCAATGCCTTGTCGTAAAGTTCCGGCGACAATTCCGCTTCGCGGGGGCTGTCGTGCATGAGAAAGCCCGGATGCATACTGTTCTCACTTGCCGATGCCAATAAACAAGCAATATCACCAAGAATGTTGGATAAGACCTTGAGCGCACCCTCTTTTAAGGTTTTTTGCCTCTGTGCAATGAGAAAAGGGGATTTGATACCATTTATACGGAATGTTCCTGTACATGTATTGTCTATGACCCTCTGCACAAGAGTGTGAAAAATCTGGCCAAAATCCGTGAGACGATCGCGGTCGTTCTTTTGAATTTGCGCCACTCTACATTTCAACATCTCTTGTTCTTCTTCAAGAGCGCGTTGTTTCTCTCTGGCCTCCGTGATAATATCATCATCGACACCATCGACCATGCGCTGCCATGCGTATTGCAATGAGTCCCAATGCTCTTTTACAAGTGCATGTTTAATGTTTAATGCATTGTATTTTTTATATTGTGCTTCTTCGTGTTCGTGAGCCTCTGCCATGTCCCTTGAACACAGCGCGCATTTCGCTTCATATTCCTCTTGTTTCTTTTCATAGAAACGTATCACCTTACAAAGCTCATCATATTTCTTTTTCTCAGTATACGATGAAAAAGAAAGCTCTTTGCCTGATGCTCGGCGCTTATACGCCTTGCGAAGCTCTTGTACATCGGGGCAATCTGCCACAGGCTTTCCTGCGAGACAGAAATAATTAAGCGCCATGCGCGTTTCCAAGTCATCCAAGGCCGACTGGTGGCCTTGCGGAGACTTCATCGTCGATAGCGTGTCTTGTTCTGTTGTCCATAGTGCTTGTATAGATTTTATTTTCTCTTGATAAAAATCTCGTCGCTTTTCGTGCTCTGAAACAATACTCCGCGCCTCCAGCCATGCTTTTTCCGCCTCGAGCATCTGCGCCTTGATTTTTTGCAAAAAGCTGTCCACCAAAAGAGTCGGGAGCTTTGCATTTTTCAAGGTAGGCGGCTTGCTGCTCTGCAAACTCACATTCCATGCAAAGTCTGTTTTTTGTCGCAAAATGTGCAAAGCATGTTGCGCTTGTCCAAGTAAAGCGCTCTTTCGGCTCTCTTCTTCCTCTTTATGCACGGAAATTTCTTGCGCAAGACTCTCCAATGTGTGCCTCGCGTCTTCCTCTTCTTCACAAGAAAGGCCAAGAACGGCGCGCGCCAAGACAATGCGCTTCTCATAGGATGGCGGCAAGCCTGTTTCTGACTGACTGCTCGTTTGCCGCCAATCCCAATAACTCCTCTGCATACTGCCTTGATCGCGCGTAAGCCACGCCAGCGTGTGTCGCCATGGGGATGATGTGTATGGCGTTTGCAGAGACTCAATCACACGTCTGTAGTCGTCGTATTCGTTTTCTCCTGCTTCCAGAGAAAATGTATCCGCAAGGCATTCGTCTTGTGCGGCTCGTGGTTTTTGGCTGCGCGAGGGAACAAAGGGCAGGAGTACAGCCCATTGTATGCCGTGTATTTCGACTTCACAGCCCACCCAGCCGGCAGGGAAAGTGTCGCGGATGGCTTGCTGGTCGCTCGGATTGGCATATGTGGGTTCACCAAGGCAATGGCGGATAAGGCGGCACAGGCTTGTTTTGCCTACAGAATGCCCACTCATGGAATCGTGCGGCGACATAGCTTCGCCCACGACGATATTGAGGCCATGTTGAAAGACCTCTTCACGCACACAGTCACCGGCAGAAAATGAGGCATAAATGGCAAGACGTCGCACAAAAAGACGGGGTTTACAATGCCTTTCCGTAAATTCACTGTTCATGATACCTCCTCATGCCTTTTCGTATATTCTTCGAAACGATTTTCTTGTATTTACTATGCTATATCTCTCTTGTCATCCATACCTGTCGCTTTTTGATCCGCATCAATGGACGCAAAATTGTCTTTTAAGGCGGCCTCGCGCTCTTCGTCCATTTTTTTAATTATTTCAGT
>CAYJHT010000004.1:12995-14807 GCA_964369615.1 uncultured Desulfovibrionaceae bacterium | reverse complement strand
CATATTCCACAGCCCTTTCATGGGTATCATAAGGTTCAAATTCATGCTTGAACCTTTCATGGCGCACCGTGGCACTCGCGGCATCCCATGTGGCAAAATCCGTCTGCTCAAGCGCCGCAGTAAAGGCCGCCCACGCGTCATCTGACAAGAAGGGTCGGCACAAGTCCGGCATTGTGCCAAGAAGCATCATACGATAGCGGACATCAAAACTTGTGTCGGGCATGGTGCATTTGAGGAGCATCATCCCTTTGAAGACGCGCTTCTCACGCTCCCAATACGGGAAGCTATTGTCGCTGTCGCTTGGCACATACGGCGGCAAAGGTGTTTCCACAATCTGAGGCGTGACAGGTTTCTCCATGCCCTCAAGCCGCGCACTATATACAGTGCATGTACGCATGGCCTCTTGCATTTCGCCATAAATAGCAAGAATAGTTTCCTTTGTGCGATATGTCCCGTGCCTTGTCATATCCCGTTTTTTAACAATGGGGAAAGTTTCCATAACATGTGCGACAGCGTGACGCGGCGTCGGAAAGCATTGACACAGCGACTGAAATTCCGCGTCACTCTCATTGTCCGTCTTTTTCCATGTGCCGTCGGCATTGGACGGGAGATAGAGATGAAAAAACGCGGCGTCTATTTCCGCTCGTAACAGAAAACGCCTTTCTTCATCCCACGGGAAGGGTGCGCCTGTGTAGCCGCAGTCCCACGCAAAGGCCTCCATGTCCTTGGCTGTGTAGGTAAGCTCAAGGAGGCGGGGGCGTAGCCACGCAGCAAGAGTATTGTCTGTATCCCACGGGCAGGGTTGCTCGCAAGTGTCGGGAAGGAGTATAGGGAGTTGCTTTATTATAAAGAAGGTAAGACTTGTTCCACCCACCTTATAACGTGCTATAAAATCAGCAATATATGTTAAGAAAATAGAAGAAAGATACATATAGTGCGAGTTTGATATAAAACACATGGGAAGTTTATGATTCACAGCACTCAACGGAAAAAGCCCCCCTACAACAGTGCGCTCATCCGTACTTCTTGCAATATCCCTCCACCCCATAAACCACTCATGCTCCCAACCAAGACGCGTGATTTTTTCGCTTACTTCTTCCTTTCTCACCCAATATCGCGGCAAAACACTGAAATTGGGATCCTGTAATTCTGAAAGTGTCGCATTACGGCTTGTCGTCCCCTCATATGTGGCCCAGCGGTGATTATAATGATGAATCATTTTAGCTTCATAGAGAGGCAGGTATTCCTCTATAGCACTATAAAGAGTGCCATCGTCGCGCGTTATGCGCACCTCCTGCATGAATATATTGCCCTCCAGAATAGCACCCTGCTGCTCCAAGTCCTCCTGTGTGTGGAAGAGATGAGAATCGTTGGACATATGAAACAGCGTCGCAAACTTTATCCCCCAAGGATTTTCTTCTGCCTGCTCGCCCCGCGCTTCGCGTATGAGCACAGGCACGCGGCGATAAATGGCCTTGGTCAGTTCTGCGTCGTGCTTTGTGCGAAATGTGGGGCATGTGCGCGTGTTGGGATTGAGCAGAGCAAAATCCTCCAGTGTCAACGAGAAACGGCGTTGCGGCTCTTGCAGTTCTTCCATGCGGTGTGCAAAAAAGACGAAGTCAGCTTTAGCGGCTGTGGGATGTGCCCCATTGCCGCAGGTGAGAAGGCAAAATTTAATACGGCTGTCAATGGCTGGAAAGATCCCTTTATTTTCAAAATCGAACAAGCTCACCAAGGACTGCTTTTCGACCATATCCTGAAAAAAGAACTTTGTGGTATCATCGCTGGCAATGCCGCTGGGGATAACACAGC
>CAYJHT010000004.1:0-12985 GCA_964369615.1 uncultured Desulfovibrionaceae bacterium | reverse complement strand
GGATTGATGAGCGTTCTGGCTGTTTCGGCAAAGGTGGTATAGACATTTATGTCTCCGCGCCCGCACAGAGGAAAGCGTCCGCTGTTGCGCATAAAATGGCTTTGTCCTTCTGCTTTGCGCAAGTCTTGCTGAAATTCTTCATACAAGTGCGGCTCCTCACTTTTGAGCGCATTGATCAACTTCTGACGCGCCGCGGCGTTGGCTGCCGAGGCGATCCGAGGGTCGCGTTCGGCGAACCATTCCTTTTCCTGAATTTTCACCCTTTCCCACGGAGGATTGCCCAAGATGCAGTCAAAACCGCCTTTCTTGAAAACATCGGGGAAGGCCAAGTGCCAGTGGAAGAATTGATAGTCCTGTGCCAACTGCACAACGTCTGCCTGCAATTTTGCGTCAAGGCGCTTTTCAAGGCCATAGTCAAGAAGATGCCTTTGTGTGATACCGTAGGGGATTTCTTCGGGAATATCGGGATATTTTTCTTTGAAAGGAAAATACTTATGAATCACAAAGGCAGCGCACCAAAGATCGGACAGAAGCCACGAGTGTCTATAAGCATCGGACTTTTGCATATCCCGAAAGGCTTGTTCTTTCGCTTTGATGTCGCGTATATTGTCCGAGGGTAAAGCCTCTATACCTTGGGCGATGTTATGAATGACGCTGAGTTTTACAACACTCTGCTGCGCCAAAAGAGGCGAACTTTCAGTGCGTTGTATCTGCTTATTGGTGCGCTTCAATGCAGTACACGCTTTACTGTCATCGCCCTTGAGTTTCGCAAAGGCCGTATCCGGCAATAAGATTTCGTCATTTATAAGACCGGGCACTGTTCCTATGAGGCTATTGCCGCAACGTATGTGATGATCCAAAAATGAGAGGGGCTTTCCGGCTTCCATGGCTTCCATCCAGAGGCCGACTTTGCACAATTCTACCGCCATGGGATTGCTGTCCACACCATAAATACAACGCCCAATCACGTCGCGCAAGGCTGTGCGTATGGCTTCGGGGCTTGGTTCTGCGTCTTCCGTACGCACGGAGGCGAGGCGTTTTGCCAACCTATGCGCTGCGGCAATCAAAAAATGTCCACTGCCGCAAGCGGGGTCGCATATGGTGATATTCAACAATGAACGTTCCGGATTGCCTTCAGCACGGGCGGCGGAAAGAGCTGCATGGATGACAGGCTCCAAGGCCGTGTCCAGCAAGCTTTCAATGAGACTTGTGGGTGTGTAATAACTGCCGGTGGTTTTGCGCTCATTGCCGGCGGCACTCAGCAAGGCAAAGTGGCCTGAGTTCACATCAAGTTCCGGATGTAATTCCAACAAGGATTCATAAATGGAGCCAAGCTCACGCGCGCCGATATTTTTGTAATCCACAGGGCGTCGCATGTGTTCTGTGTCGGTATAGGCAAGAGCGCGTATGGCGGTCAAGAGGTGAGAATTTGAAAGACGGGCGCTGCCAATATGGGATAAGGCTTCTTGTGACCACAAAAAGCTGCCCAATGGGGTCAAAGCAAGCTCTTGGCAGCCCTCGTTTTCCAAAAAACGCATGAGGCACTTGAGGCCTTCGTACAGGTCATAGTGTCGTGTCCCTGCAAGACTGCCGGCAAGACGGCGCAAACGCGCTGTTGAGTACCATGCATGATAACGCGCTTTGGCTTCGTGCGGGGCATGTTCGTGGTGCAGCATATGGCGGTCTTCTGCCGCAAACAAAAAAAGTAAACGATAAATGAGGCGCAAAAGGTGACGAAAAAAGTCTTGGCGAGACAAGGAAGCATTTTCCAGCTGCGCTTTGAGCGTCACATTGTCGGCTTCCAAAAAACCTTGCCCGAGATATTCCACCGCCCTTTGCACGCCGTCGCGTAAGCCATCAAGAGCGCGTACACTCTGACTTTGCGCTTCCTGCACCCATGTTTCCAGCCAACATGCATTGGGATTGTCGCTTTCCACACGCGATTGGTGGCACAAAAGCCAAAGTAACACAAAGTCAGAAAAAACCTCTCCTTCAAACATGGATTCCATGTCAAATTCAATGAAGGCTTGTCGGCTAAAACGGACATTGTCGCGCAAAATACGCAGGCGCAGGCCATTGGAGCAAAAGCCCCACACATGCCGCGCTGAATTATTCAAGAAGTCTTGCACCAATGAATGAGGGCTTGCATGGATGGCGCCGCGTACACCCTTTGTGCGGCGTTCCAAGTCCACACCACAGCCCAACAAATGTATGGGGGAGCAATGCCACATGTGAGAAATAGCATATTCTTTGCCCGCAAGGGTGCGCTCTTCTGACTTTGATTGAAATAAACGCCCATAGCCCAGCTCCACAAAGAGCGGTAGCAACAGACTTTCACGCGTGATGCTTGTGCCTGTTTCCGTGTCAGTTAAACGCGCTCTTTGTTGTTGAAATTTCCCCCACAGTCCATACATGCGGTTCCATGAGCGATTAATGGCCTCGTTGAGCTTTTCGCCCTTGGGTAAATGATAGTCTTGTGCCGACATGCCTGTCATGTCACTTGTGACAATCTTTGCCAGAATATCAGACGGGAAAATCTCGCCTTCCGTGCGCACCGTCGTTAAGGCGTGTAGATGTGTATATATAGTATTCATATTTCACCTTTTCCTTATACGACGCGACACTGCGCCTGCTCCTTATACCTGCGCCGCCCTGTCCGGCAAATAGACATAGATGCCCAATATATCCGGCATACCTTGTGGTATGACGTCATAGCGCAAACCGCGCACCTTTGCCGCCGTCCGTACCCGCCTGTGCGCATCAAGCAAGGCGAGGCCGCGTTCATTCATGACACTTTGCACATGCGGATACAGGGACTGCATACCCTCTGTGACTTTGAGAATAAAGTTTTGCGCCTGATCTGGCAAGATATTCCCTGTGGGCTGTGCCAAAAGCACGGTTTCCGCCTCCTCTTTTGTGAGCCAGAGGGGACTTTCCGGCGCTCCTGAAAATGCCAATACTGCACATTCTTCGGTGAGTTGCGTGTGTTCTTGCATATGTTCTTGTACACCGATAAAGGTGTTGAGTTGAAAGCGAAAGCGACAGAGAAGCAATGTTGTGCGTATTTGCACGGCAGAGGTGCGCATGACACCGGCGCGGCATGTGATGGATTTTTCCAGTGGGTCAAGGGCTGTTGTCAGCACATAGGAGGCAAGGCGTTCAACAAAGGCATGTGTTCGTGATAAAAATGTCACTCCTTGCTCTACAGGCAGTGTGAATTGCGCCTGTAAAGTTTTTGGCAATACCAAGCGCCGAGAAATGCCTTGTGCAACATCCGCAAAGGAAAAATCATATAAGGGTATAGGCGTGTCGCTCTTCGTACAGTGTACCCCAAAACGCCGCAGACTTTCTGTGACAAAGGCGTGCACACTGTGACTATTGCCTGCGGCCTCGTTGGCGGCATCCAGTTCACGTGCCACGTCATCGACCTTAATGCTCTGCTGCGCAAACAGGGTACGAGAACGCTTTTCTTCACGTTTTGCCACCTTGTCCCACGATTGCGCAATGTCTGTCATATGGGTATTGGGAGGGCTTTCCAAACCGGGCAAGAGAACTTGCCGCGGCGGCGCTTTGCGAGGCGCATTCAGCACGTCCTCCACAATGGCTTGCATAATTTTTTCGGCATCTTCCGGTATAGGCACAGAAACACCAAGGGCTTTGCGTATGGCTTCATGTTTGCGCAAGAGCACTTTGAGGATAACAGCGTCAATATGGTTGTCGACACCATAATATGTGATAATACGGACAGTTTTTCGTGCCTGTCCAAAGCGATCCACACGCCCTTCGCGTTGTTCATGGCGCGTGGGATTCCACGAAAGGTCATAATGTATGACCGCATCAAAGTATTCTTGCAAGTTTATGCCTTCACTGAGGCAATCTGTGCATACTAAAATACGTTTTTCTTTCTTGCCCATTTCTTGAATACGAAATTCACGCTCCGCAGGGGGCAACATCCCTGTGACAACCATGACTTCTACATCGCGTATTTTGGTGCGCAAATATTCACCGACATAGTTGGCTGTGGGAATAAAACGACAAAAAATAATCGGCGCATAGCCCGTACTCATGAGCTTTTTGGCTATTGCCGTCAGTCCATGAAGTTTTGTGTCCGTTTTGCCGCATATGGCTTCTGCATCACGCGCAAGCTTTTGCAGGCGCGCTTTATACCGCCTTTTCTCTTCATCGTCCGCGTGAACGTCCGTTGTGTCAGCACCAGGCATGAGATCTAAGCTCTCGACTTCTTCACTATCCGCGAGGTCAAACAGGCTTTGTCTGCCGGCATTTTCTATGAACTCAACATCATCTTGATTATCTACACCGATGGCGCGATTACGCAGTGTGTTTGCCGCGGCCGCCGGGCTTGAAGCAATGGCACGGAGCAAAGCAAGCGTTGACCACCATGAAATCCTTTGCTGAAACTTTGTCCCTTGCTGGCCTCGTGCAAGATTTTCTTGTGCTAAGGACAGGATGCGTTCGAGGAGTGATTGAAGCTCAGGCGATAATTTCCATGTGATTTCCTGCAGTTCACGTTCCGGAAAGGGCGTATCCACATCCATATATGCCCGAATATCCCCCCGGCGACGTTGAATGAAGTATTCTGCCAGTGTTTTACGTTGAGACTCATGTGCCTTGCCCGACAAATCTTCTGGCAAATGTGCCAAAGAAGGATGTAAAAAACTTAATAATGCCCGAAAAACATCATCTTTGCCGCTATGAGGCGTTGCGGAAACAAGAAGCATATGTCGAGAGGCTTGCGCCGCCAAATCACGCACAAGTCCATAGCGCTGCATCGTCCCCTTGCCGCCCAAGGCTGAAGCGCATGTATGCGCCTCATCCACGATGACCATTTCCGGACAGCTGCGTAAGAACTCTGTGCGCCGCCTGTCAGACTTGATATAGTCTAAGGAAACAATGGTAAAGGGGTACTTTTGGAAAAGTGAATCGCCTATGCCGAGGCCACGCTCAAGCTTGCGCACAGTGGAAGGCAGCACTACTTGAGCCTCAATATGAAATTTCTCCGCCAGCTCTATCTGCCATTGCTCTGTCAAATGTGGTGGACAAAGGACGGCGAGACGTCGTATTTCTCCGCGGTCTAAAAGCTCTCGTGCAATCAATGCCGCCTCAATGGTTTTACCTATGCCCACATCATCCGCAATCAGCAGACGCACAGGACTTTGCTTCATAGCCATGAGCAGGGGGACAAGCTGATACGGACGTGGTTCTACTGCAATATGTCCAAAAGAACGAAAGGGGCCGCTTGTGGCACGAAAACCAAGCCGGATAGCGTCACGCAAGAGGCTACATGTATCTGCATCTCCAAGGTCTGTCGCGTCGGGCAATGCAAAGGTAGCCGGCGTGACCTCTTCAAAGGCAGGCAAAATACCGACAGTTTCATCTTCACTGCCGCCCAAGGGACGCAACAAAAGAGCCTCTTCATCGTCAGAAGGGAGCACAACCCATTCGCGTCCGCGCGCATGTACCAATGATCCTATGGCAAAATTCATTTTCTACTTCCAAAAACATAAGGATATTTATTAAAAATCCTTTGCCACCCCTCTTTTTCCGCAAAGCGTATGACCATGATACCCTTATCTTCCAAAGCCACCTGCTGCATATGGTCACGCGCTTGTCGTTCGGGAAAATCATGATATGGGCCATCGACGTAGATGGCAACACCTTCTTTGCCATAATAAAAATCAGGCCGAGTTTGACACTCTGCAATGAGTTTTTGCGAGTCAGTTGGCAATGTATACGACTGTTTTTCTAGAAAATTCAGCCAGTCTCGTTCCAATTCTGAGTCACAATGCTGTAAAAGAGCTTGTAAGTGTGTGCTCCGCGGAATTGCAGAAGGTGCAAGAGCGACGCGTGCTGTGGCAAGGGAAAGCAAAAACTCTTTTATGCAGTGTCGATTTAAATACGAATGACTGCGTTGATTTCCATAACTAAGCAAGCAATCATAACATGCCACAACACAGTTATCTGCGGCGTGCGGCGCTTTATGCAAGTCCGCGCCGCTTATGTTGTCAAAGTGACAAATCGAGAGCGCTTCACGCGCAATATTCTCCATGGCCTGTGCTTCGTCAACGAGACGGCGCAAGACACCAGCGCCTCCTTCGGCAGATTCATAGAAAAGAAGAGCATGAGGTTCATCTCCTGCCGGTAATGTTTCTGCCGCCAATTCAAACTCTTCCAGCTGATACAGGCGTTGCATCCCTTGCTTGAGAGCTGTCTGCAAAGAGAGCATCTGACTGTATTCCAGTGCTTGCATAGGGGTAAAAAGCAGGCAATTTTTTCTGTCTTCCACATAAGGGATGACACGTTGCACGCGTCCATGACCAGCATCTTCCAGTTCAGTGTCACCGCCTCGCCCCTTACCTTCTTTCACCCATATCCCCTTACTACAATCGAGGATAAAACCGGGCTCTGACGTGCGCGATTTATGCGCCCAGCCTAGATTGATGCGCCACAGTTGCGCGCTATGCCCATACGAAAGGCGTGCGAGTGCTTTTCCTTTTTTATCAAATATCTCTGCCAAACGATAGGCCGGCATACCGCCATGTTCTGCAAAGCGAAAGCCAGTACACAGCGTATACCCAAAACGCATACGTTCTTCTTCGTCAGAATTGATGCGATCACGCCGACGCGTTGCCACATTGCGCATACGGAACAAATTATCCAGAGCCGCTGGCAAACGTCCCCCGCACATCTCACAAAATTCAAAGCCGCCCCCGTCGTACATGGGGTGAATATAGCCGCATTGACCGCATTGCTTTACCTTGCTTACCGCGGCGTCATCAGTTTGAACCTCCATAATAACACGATTGATAAGATAGCGGGACCCCTCATGGTAAATAAAACTGCCCGGCCCAAACTCTGAAATAGCCAAAAATCTTGGTCGTGAAATATATTCTTCCCTGCACCGTACTCCGGCTTTACCCGGAATATAGGCTGACAGGGGCAATCGCGGGAAATTGTAGCCGGGCAAAAAACCTTCACTTGCAAAATAACGATAAGAATAAAAATCGGATTGAAATTTAGATCTACTTTCAATGAGTAAGTCAATTTGCCTTTCCGCATCTTTTCTCAAACGCTGTGCTTGTTCACGGTCTTTTTGCGATCTGCTTGCATCACGCAAGATAGCATTCTGTACATCGCGTTGCGTGGCGGCGGCTCTATATAAACTGCGCCACCTTTCACATGCCTCCTCAAATGCGCGCTCAATGCGCGCAAATGTATCGTCAAGCCATGCGGGCGCAAACCATGAACTTTCTTGTAACTCTTGCGAAAGTTCATGTAATAAGACGCGTGCCTTTTGTAATGCCCTGTAGCGCACGTCAGCATTGGTAAGGTCTGCGATGACGCTGGGCAATAAAGCCAATGAGGGGGCTTCACCGCCTATTTCCAAGAGTTCTTTAAGTGATTTCTTTAAGTCAAGTCCTGACTCCGAGAGCCATAATGCATGGATATGTGCTCGAATGAGATCCTCGTTGGCTAAATCAAGGCGCGGTGTTGCCACCGACCCCGCCACCATTTCTGTGGGATTTTTAAAAAAGTGCTGGTCGTGCGCACTGCCTTGCGCACAATAACTGATAATAAGCGCAGGTTGCCCAGAGCGTCCTGCACGTCCACTGCGTTGCGCATAATTTGCCGGTGTGGGAGGGATATTACGCATAAGCACCATGTTAAGCTGGGCAATATCAACGCCAAGCTCCATGGTTGGCGAACAGTACAAAATGGGAAGCGTCGCTTCACGAAAATCACGCTCACGTTCTTCTCGTATCTCCCCAAAAACTTGTGCTGTGTGCTCCTTTGCCTCAAGATTTGTACCATCGCTTACAGCATTTCTGTAAAGCTCCACAAAAAAAGGATTTGTCCTGCCTCCTTTTTTATCTGCATAACGCGTGCGCAATGGGTTTGCTTGTGCCTGTGTACCGTCTCCTGCCTTCCACAACATGGCAGATGCGGGAATTTGATAGCCGTGTCCATACGCTGTGTCATGCATCACGGCTTCTACAAGTCCACCGGAACTTAAAGCCATGAATATGTCGTGAATAAGTTCTGCGGCGTCGTCAGTGCTCATTTTTTCAAAAAAGTTAAAGTTCCGTACCCTACGTCCAAGGCCACTGCGCGCAGAAATAAATATATTTTCTCGCGTTTTACGCCCTTCCCCTTGCTTTGCGCATGGAAAAGCAATACTTGCATAGTGCATGGTTTCATATTCATCGATTTTCCACGGATCAATGAGATATTGACTGCTTTGTTGTCGGAGAGAATCCTGAAAATCACGCCTTAGGTAGTCGACCTTAATGGCAAGGTGAGAACGTAAATAATCCAGTACCATTTTAACAATCTGCATGCGATCTGTAGCCGATATGCCTGCAAGTCTTACATTATGGCGCCATGTCTCTTCATCGTCGCAAATGGCTTGTGCGTCGCGATATTCAATGCGCAGTAAACCGCATTGTTCAAGATTGGGTGCCACAATCCGCCAACCACGGCGCAAGTCGCTATAAATACGATACGCAAGCACATGCCAAAACGCTTTCCGAATATTATCTGCTTTACTGAATTTTGCCAGAGGATCCACGGAAAAGCGTTCTGCGGGAAATTCCTTTGTTTCAAAACCCAAGCCAAGTGCTAAAAAAACCTTTTGTGCCAATACATCGTGTTCAAGACCTACATCACCTGCCATATGCAAAGCATTACACAGTGCGGAACGTATAAGGCCTATTTCCACAAAATCATTAAAATGTCCAGCTTGTAACGACGCATCTTGTCTATTGTCTGTAAAACACAAAAGTTTTTGTGCATTAGGTGGCAAGTCTTTTTCTTGGCGTAAATGTCGCACAGCAGACATAGACAAGACGGATGTGGCTGTACTTCGCCCCTCAGTACCAAGTGTCGCAAGCTTACTAAAGTCAGATACACGCGGTGAATGCGAGACGCTACAATCTGGATTAAGACATAAGACAAAGGGCGTTGGTATAAACCATGCGACTGTCGCATTATCCGAAAATATGTTGGCAGTCTTTCCATCGTGCAAAACAAACATTTTTTCAGGCATATATTTTCGCTTAGAATCAACAATGACAAGTCGGCCTTTTTTTTCTGTGAGCCAATCGTCTGGCAATTGCTCGCGCTGATTTTCTATGTCATCGGGCCATGGTTCCTCTGTCGTAATATACAAATACCCTGCTTCGCCTTCATGAGTGGCGTCATTTGTGTGGTTACGTGCTGTAAAGAAGTCGGTACTGTTTTTCTTATCAGAAAAGCGCCATACACTGTAGTATTCCTGTCCGCACTCACGACAAAATTGCAAAGGAAAAAGAAGCGCGTCGTTGTCATGCTCTGGAGCGAACTGTTGACCGTGCAATGTGATAAAGCGCGCATGTGGTGCTTCTGCTGTTGCGTAAACCGTATCCCCCTTACTCAAAAACTGGTGCAATTTAAAAGCCAATGCGGGCTTTCCTGTATCGGGATGCTTAAACGAGTAACCTTGAAGCAGTGTTTGCTCGATGGCCTCTTTGCAATGCGCAACATCCACGGCAATTTTCTCCGCCAACAAATGTGCTGCGCCAGACGTACCTGACAAAGTGCGCGGTGTGCATCGCACAAGAGAGTCATCACGCTTTTCTGTACCGAGGGTGCGTTCAATCCACACAGGTAAAGGATTGCGTATAAAGTCTTCATAACTTGCAAGGATAGTGTTTTTATACGCTAAAACAGTATTTCTAAGCGCAGCATAAAAATCTGACGTATCATATGTATTATTATCCTGTGTTTCTTGACGCAAACTTTCCACAATAACTTGTGTCGGCATGACTTGAGCACCAAAAAGCTTACTCGCGATGCGAGCTACTTTTTGTTTCTGTTCTTTCAGTGTCCCTGAGCCTGCTAAGGTTGCCGAAGTTCCAACACACTGAAAACGACATTGTGTGCCTACTGGTGTCAAAGTATTGCGGAGGCGACGGATAAGCAAGGCAACATCAGCGCCTTGTCGCCCACGGTAGGTGTGTAGTTCATCAAAAACAAGGAATTTTAGGGGGCGCGCCGCTTCAACAAGTTTTCTCTCATAGGGGCGAGTAAGAATTAATTCCAGCATGACGTAGTTTGTGAGTAGTATATCAGGGGGATTTTTAATAATGCTTTGTCGTGTTGCATCATCGTCTTGCCCTGTATAACGCATGAAACCTATAGGGAATTTTTGTTTCACGAGTGCGCAAAGAAATTTGTCGAGTTCCAAAGCTTGTGAGTTGGCCAACGCGTTCATAGGATATACAATAATGGCTTTAATGCCTTGCCCTACTCCGTGCCGCAGAATATGATCTACAATGGGGATGATATATGATAGGCTTTTACCGGAACCTGTTCCTGTGGTGAGAACATAATTTTCATCAGTTTGCGCGGCCTTGATTGCGTCAGCTTGGTGTTGATAGAGACGCATGGGGCGTCCTTGAGGATTCGTCTCTGACTTGTCAACTCTAAAAATTTCTGCACATGCGGGGTGCAAAGTACCAGCGTTCACCAAGTCATCAATCCAGCCCCCCCATTCAAAAGCTGGATTAAGCTGTAAAAGAGGATCTGGCCATAGCAATCCAGCCTCTAAGTCTTTTTTTACGGAGTCACGAATTTTTTCATCACGAATTGCGATAAAACTTCTTATATACTTAGAATAATCCTCTATTATCCGCTCTCGCAGTCGGAAAACATCCATAGACTCCTCCAAGACAGCATTATGTGATAACTTCGACTAAATCGTATGACGTACCTTTCTTATGTAATGATAGATATGCGTCTAAAAAGCAGATAAAAATATTATATTTAGCACAATGGCGCACAGGCTAGACGCTCAAAAGTGCATTTTCATCACAATTCAGAACCTTAGCAAGCTTGTTAGCAAGTTCTTTGTCAACGCGGCGTTTGCCGTTCTCCATTTGGCTGATATGGCGTACAGATATGCCTGTCAGTTCTGCAAGTTGTTTTTGAGTGAGGTCTTCGCGATAGCGGATGCCGCGCAGATAGACTCTCGGCAATTCTTCCGCAGTATAGGGGAATACTTCTTCGACCGTGTAATAGTCCTTATCTTCTTCAACACCTTCTTGCCGCATAAGATCTCGAACCCTGTCCACAAGATGGATAGGCACATCAAAAGCAAGTTGTATGGTATCAATAAGGGGCTTTCTCGTGTGTTCCAACATACTCTACCTCTATCAGCTTGACGGTTTTATCTCTTACCTCCCACACAACCACATAGCAAGGGGTGCCCTTTTTGATATGGCAATGGTGACGGTTCGCCCCAAGCTTGCTATAATTCGGCCACGAACCTTGCACGGCACCAGATTGGCGCATGTCATTGATAAGCGCACGCAAAGCTTCAGAGGCGAGGTGGGGTAATTTTTTAATTTGTTTATCGACTCGTTTGGGTATATGCACTGTCCACATTGCTTCATTTCCTGTCCCTATCCTTACCGCTTTATCATGCGATGTCAAGCACGTTTTCGTACTTGAACAGGACAATTAGTTAATAAACGTCAGCCCATCTATGGCGATGAGGCGACAATAACATGTTCTCTGCAATGCATGCAGGATTTCGTAAGGAGCAGTGTTCCCCCAGAATTTAACAGGTGTGTAGAGTGTAAGCACACAAGGCACAGAACATGGCTACAAGAAACACGACTCACATTTGACTTCTTTGACAACGATCAAGAGGTCAAAAACAATCCCCATAAAGATGACTACATTCCATACAGTTACAGTGACACTAAGGTATTGGTCATGTATATCCCCATGACCCAAATATGACCCAAAAGCTTTTTCACGATTCGTAAGTATTTGAAATCATGCACGCCATGCACAGCATGAAACAGGGTGAAAATGCGAGAAAATGGCGGTAGTTTTTGTTGTAGTGTTACTTTTAAGATATTGACTCTAAAAACAATTTTTAAAACGATTTTGCTCTAAGCTACTTTTCTGGCACCCCACCTGCCATAGCATGGGGTTCAAGGGGTCGGAGGTTCAAATCCTCTCATCCCGACCAGAGATTTCAGGGGTTTAGATGTAAAAATCTAAACCCCTTTTCTGTTGTGTAGCGTTTTTGTACTACTCCTGTACTACCTATTCCAGTGACAATCAGATACACGCCGTGAAATCATGTGAAGCGAACGATGCTTGACAGCCCCCTGATTGCGCTTTGTCTATGCCCTGTCACTGCCCATACGCCCAAAACAAATCTTTGATGCAGAGCCGATGAAGAGTCCTCCTCCATCGTCCTTCAGCTTCTGGTCAGACATCGCCTGCCGCCTTTTATTTTGTTCCTGTCCACATCCTGTCCATATTTTGTTCATCTCCTGTCCGCATCCTGTCTGAGTGATGTGCATAAGCTGTGCATCAGCATACACCTATTCTTTCCAAAACGATCCACGAACACACATTCAAAAACTGGACGTGCTTCAAAATTAGGCAAAAAAATTTTGCCCTCTCCTCCTTCTATATTTTTCGATGAAAAAATTCTTCAAAAAAAATTTAAGAAGATAAAATTAAGAATTATTATTAAATCATCTATAAATCTATAATAGGCTGGTTTTTAAAGATTATATACTATTAAAAAAAATAAAAGAAAAACATAATAAATCTATAATGCTGATATTGTTATTTTTATTCCGAGGGAAAATCAGGTGGATTTGACACAATGCAACGTGCAGTCTATATTAGCCAGTAGAAAAACATTTTTCTAGTCATTTTAAATAATTGGAGGCTATTATGGAATTTAAACCATCTGAAAAACACTGGCAAGAGCTTTACGACGCGTTGCCGCCCCTTGCAACGCGACTGCAAATCCAAAAGGCAACGGGCGGACTTATTTCAGCACGCACTTTGGCCAATAGAGATTCACGCGGTACGGGGATTCCAGGCAAAAGGACAATCGGCAATAAGGTGTGTTATCCGCGTGAAAATGTCATCGCATGGTTACAGGAAAATTCAAAAT
>CAYJHT010000003.1:0-18321 GCA_964369615.1 uncultured Desulfovibrionaceae bacterium | reverse complement strand
GGGAAACTTTTTTTTCCCAAAAAAAGTTTCCCCCCACAAGATTTTCAGAAAAAACAAAAAAATAGAAAAACAAAAAAATCAGAAAAACACGCAGTATAGGGGAGGCTTATTCGCCACTGATCCAGTAGCTGTTAAAACCGTCGTCAAGCCAGCCGTCGCGGATGTTACGAAAGCCGGCAGCCGTAAATATGGTGTGATATTCGTTGCGTGTGCGTCGCCATCCCCAAAATTGCTGTCGGCGTACTTCTAGGAAGTGCAAGACAGCGCGGACGCCAATTTTGACTGCATTGATGAAACTGCCTACAAAGCTGTCTTCTTCTAAGAGGGAAGCGGAAAGGCAGAGAAGGCGTCCGCCGGGGGCAAGGAGGGTGCGTAGATGCGTGAGCATTTTTTCAAACTCGTCATTTGGGAGGCCGTAATCCATGGCAGAGAGGAATATGACATTGTATTGCACATCTGCTGGCAAGCATGCGGGGGCTTTGCCTATATAGATGCGTTCTGTAGGTACGATGTTTTTAAGCCAGCGTAGACCGATGGTGCTGCGTTCGTTGAGGTGTAATTCTACTTCTGGCATGATATCTAGGAGCGACTTTTCTAAATAGCCTACGCCACTGCCAAGGGATAAGAGACGAGTGATTTCATGTGAGCGTTCTTCGTGTTCCCAGTGTCCGCGTTGTTCAATGATTTGGTCAGTGAGCCATTGTGCGTCTTTGTCCTTACTGGCGCGCCAGCCGGCTGGGAGGGATTCCCAGCCGGTATAGCGTTTAAAAAGTTCTTCATAAAATGTTGCATAGAACTTGCTGCCTGCTAAATGAAAGAAGGACACATGCGTAAAGGCTGTGAAGGGGATACCCTGCCAGCTCTCTTGATAAAATTTCCGCATATGTTTGCCTCCTGTTTGGCGTTTTGCAAGTATTTTTTTATGAAGAAGTAATTATTTATCTAAAGCTGCAATGGCAGGCAGGATTTTGCCTTCCAGAAGTTCAAGAGATGCGCCGCCGCCTGTAGAAATATAGCCCATTTTATTTGCAATGCCATATTGTTCGACAGCTGCCACAGAGTCACCGCCGCCTACAACGACAAAGGCTGCGCTGTCAGCGAGTGCTTCGCCCAAGGCTTTTGTGCCTGCGCCAAAGGGTTCTGTTTCAAAGGCGCCTACGGGGCCATTCCAGACGACTGTTGCTGCGTCAGCGCAGAGTGCTGCATAGTTTTTCATGGTTTCAGGACCAATGTCTAAAATCATTTTGTCTGCGGGGACGCTGTCTACAGAGACAACGCTTGCTTCTTGACCCGGCGCAAGGGCGGAGGCGACAACGACATCTGTGGGGAGGGGCAAGAGTTTTCCTTCAGCTTTTGCTTTTTCCATGATGCGCTTGGCGTCGGGAATGAGGTCTTCTTCGTACAGTGATGTTCCTACTGCGTAGCCGCTGGCGGCTAAGAATGTATTGGCAATGCCGCCGCCTACGATGAGTCTGTCGACCTTTGTGAGAAGGTTTTCAAGGACACCGAGTTTTGTGGAGACTTTCGAACCACCGATAATGGCGACAAGTGGGCGTGTTGGGCTGTCTTGAACCTTGGCAAAGGCTTCAAGTTCAGCAGCCATTAAGGGGCCTGCGCATGCAACTTTTGCGAGACGCACAGCGCCTTCTGTAGAGGCATGTGCTCTGTGTGATGAGCCAAAAGCATCCATGCAGTATACGTCGCCAAGGTCGGCGAGTTGTTGTGCCAGTACGGGGTCGTTCTTTTTTTCACCCTTGGCAAAGCGGATATTTTCTGCCACGACGCATTGACCGGGTTGCACTGTTATGGCGCTTAAGTCGGACGCAAATTCGACAGGCATGGCTAAGAGCTCGCCAAGATATGCGGCGACGGGACGTAAGGAAAACTTTTCTTCAAACTGTCCCTCTGTAGGGCGACCTAGGTGAGACAGGAGAACAACTCCCGCGCCTTTTTCTAAGGCTAAGCGAATGGTTGGCAGAACCGCACGAATACGTTTGTCGCTTGTAATGACGCCGTCCTTCATAGGGACGTTTAAATCTTCGCGAATAACAACGCGTTTTCCTTTGATATCTAAGTCTTGCAATAGGGCAATGGCCATGAAGTGTTCTCCTGTTTAGAATAAAGTATTTACTGTTTCCACAATGTGCGTCGGTGTAAAGCCAAAGTGTTCTGCGAGAATCTTCCCCGTTGCAGACGCACCATAACTTGTCATACCTACCACGGCTCCGTCAAGTCCCACGTACTTATACCAGTAGTCCTTTGCCGAGGCTTCAATGGCGACGCGTTTGCGTACAGAAGAGGGCAACACGCTTTCGCGATATGCGGCATCTTGTGCGTCGAATACTTCCGTGCAGGGCATGGAGACAACACGTACTGCGCGGCCTTGTTCTGTCAGTTCTTTTGCTGCTTCAAGAGCCAGTCCCACTTCAGAGCCTGTGGCAATGAGAATAACATCCGGCGTGTCTGTGCAGTCACGCACAATATAAGCGCCCTTTTCTATAAGTGCGATTTGTGCGGCATCCCTTTCTACGAAGGGGAGGTTTTGACGTGACAGTGACAAGCAGTGAGGGTGGTCCTTACATTCTACAGCACATTTCCATGCGACAAGTGTTTCTACAGTATCGCATGGGCGCCATACGCGTACGCCTGGCATCATGCGTAATGAGGGCACGTGTTCAATGGGTTGGTGCGTAGGCCCATCTTCGCCAACGCCAATGGAATCATGTGTCAAGACCCATACGAGACGTACACCCATAAGTGCAGATAAGCGTATGGCATTTTTTGCATAGTCTGAGAACATCATAAAGGTGCCTGCATAGGGCAAGACGCCGCCATGCAAGGCCATTCCGTTCATTATGGCACCCATGGCAAATTCGCGCACGCCATAATAGACATAATTTCCTTCATAGTCGTCGCGCGCAATGGCCTTTGAGTGGGATGTAAATGTTCCCACAGAGCCTGTCAAATCCGCTGATCCGCCTACAAGTTCTGGTAATACCTCGCCAAAAGCTTGTAGGGCTTTTTGTGAGGCGATGCGTGTTGCGATGCTTTCGCCAGCTTCTGTACATCGTTGCAAGGCGGAGGCGACGGCGCTGTCCCAAGATTGTGGTAAATCACCTGCCATGGTGCGTTTAAATTCTTTTGCAAGGTCAGGATATTGTGTTTCATATGCGGTGAAAAGTGTGTTCCAACTCTCTTCTGATTGGGCACCTGCGGCGCGTGCGTCCCACGCTTGTGCAATGTCTTGCGGGATGTGGAATGGCGGTGCAGACCAGCCGAGCGCTTCGCGAGCGGCGCGAATTTCTTCCGCACCTAGGGGGGCGCCGTGACAAGAGGCACTGTCTACTTTATTTGGCGCACCGTGACCGATATGTGTTTTACAAATAATGAGTGTCGGTTTACCGGACGCTTCGCGGGTGAAGGCAGTGGCACTTGCCAAGGCCGCGTCTAAGGCGGCGGCGTCATGTCCGTCGATGGGGCCAAGTACATTCCAGCCGGCGGCTATAAATCGCCCTGCTACGTCTTCATCAAACCAAGCGGCAATATTTCCATCAATGGAGATATCATTGGCGTCATACAGAGCGACAAGCTTATGGAGGCCGAGAGTTCCTGCCAGCGAACAGGCTTCATAGCTTATGCCTTCCATCATGCATCCATCACCTAAGAAGACATAGGTATTATGGTCAACAATATCAAAGCCGGAGCGATTAAAGCGCGCCGCCAAGTGGCGCTCGGCAAGAGCCATGCCGACAGCGGTTGCGATACCTTGCCCTAGGGGGCCTGTTGTCGTTTCAATACCGGGAGTTTTTCCGTATTCGGGGTGACCGGGGGTTTTTGAATTTAATGTACGAAAATCACGGATATCATCCATCGTCACATCATAGCCTGTCAAGTGCAACAAGGCATACAATAACATAGAGGCGTGACCGTTTGAGAGCACAAAACGATCCCTATTGGCCCATTGTGGATTGCTCGGATTATGTTTCAAATGATGACGCCACAAAGCTTCCGCCATATCAGCCATACCCATGGGGGCGCCGGGATGTCCGGATTGTGCTTTTTCAATGGCATCTGTGGATAAAAAACGCACCGCATGTGCCAATTCCTTACGCTCTATCATGTCATATCTCCAAAATAAAAACCTACACTGTCTGGCGTGTTGCCAGCGCCGCTGCCGTCACAAAGTTTTGATAACTTTGTGCATAGGGGGTTTGAGAAAAAAAGGCAGAACCGGAAACAAGCACATCGGCGCCGCAATCGATGAGCGCCGCGATATTTTGTGGATCCACGCCGCCATCTACTTGAATACGCACATGTTCTCGGCCTTTGAGCATGGCACGCAAGGCGCGTATTTTGTCATATGTGGAAGGAATAAAACGTTGACCTGAAAAACCGGGGTTAACGCTCATAAGTAAGATCATATCCACATCATCAAGGACATATTCCAAGATATTGAGAGGGGTTGCAGGGTTTAAAGCGACACCGGCTTGTGCGCCGCACTCGCGGATTTGTACAAGGGTGCGCTGCAAATGACGCGTCGCTTCTGCATGTACCACAAGCATATCCGCTCCGGCTTTTCGAAAATCAGCAATATAGCGCTCCGGCGCCTCCACCATCAAATGCACATCAAAAAAAAGCCTGCTACATGCGCGTAAAGACGCAATCACAGGCGGGCCAAAGGTTATATTAGGGACAAAATTGCCGTCCATCACATCAAGATGAATCCACGGAACCCCGGCATTTTCCACATCTTTCAATTCTTTCTCCAGATGCGCAAAATTTGCACTCAACAACGAAGGCGATAAAATCATGTTACTCCTCAGATGGTACCAATATCTGTCGAATAGAAAGCAATTCTTTACGAAGTTCGCGCAAAAAGTGCTGCTCTCGCACGAGCTGCTGGCGAATGAGATCGCGTACAGCTTGCTCTTTTTGACCTTTTTCGTAAAGAAGTTTTTCTTGTAAAGCCTGCACAATCGCAGTTTGATTGGCAGGAGCGTCATCAAATGCATCTGTGCGAATATATTCATTATCATCAGAGAAGTCATCAATATCATCTCTGGAAATATTCGCCTCATGCACGCCGGACGCTTCCGTCCGGTTGAAATCGTTTTGTGCTCTATTCATCTCTTCTTGCAGCATACGTCTAGCACCGTCAATTGTCATACCTTGTTCATGTAACAAACGCTTAATATGTTTTAAGAGTGTCACATGGGCTTCTGTGTATAAACGCTGCCCCTTATCTGTGCGCAAGGGGGTCAACTGAGAAAATTCTGTCTCCCAAAAGCGCAAGACATAACTTTTCAACTGAAGCCGCTCTGCCACCTCGCCAATGCGGTACGTTTTGTCAGCCATATTTTCCTCGTCGCCGTTAGAACTGTTGAGAAAAGGGGCTTTTTTAAAGCCCCCACATGGCAAAATATTTCGCTGTTAGATGCGAACTCCCAATGCCTTTATCAAAGACTGCACAATTTTATCCTTTTCCTTATCTACCTCAGCATCCTTCAAAGTACGCGAAGCATGGCGGAATGTCAGACGATAGGTGGCATTGCACCCGCCCTCCGCCGGCTCAAACATATCAATGAGACTGATATCTTCAAACAAAGAAAGCTTCATGCCGCGCACAGCTCCAAGCACATCGCCCACACGCAAGGTCGTGTCAGCCATGACAGTCACATCTCGACGCACAGGCGGAAAGCTCGCCAGTGCCTTAAAAGAAATATAGGCGGTATCAGCCAAGACGCGCACTCTGTCAAGGTCAATTTCTGCAAGCCAAATAGGCTTTTGCGCATGGAAAGCGTCCGCAAGATCCGATTGCACCATGCCCATAACCCCAAGCTCTTGTCCTTGGACTGTGATTTGGACACTTGGGGCGAGGAAGGGATGCGCCTCTGTTTGCGTATATGTCGCCTCACCAAGATGTAAGGTCGCGCAAAGGTGCTCTACGATGCCCTTCAAATCAGAATAATCTGCATCTGCGTCTACTTGAGGCCACATAGCATCAAAACGCGCGCCATGCAACAAAATACCGAGGCGTCCAAATTCTACAGCCGTCGTCTCCGACGCGCTGTCCGCAAAAAAGACATGCGCCAGCTCAAAAAGACGCAAGCCCGTATTGCCCTGCGCCCGATTATGACGCACATTTTGCAAAAGACCGGGGGCAAGACTTGTGCGTAAAGCGTCCTGCTCAGAGGAAAGCGGATTCACAATAGAGACGCGCTTGTCCTTTGGAAGGTTTAAGAAATCTAAATCCTTATGGCCGACAAAGCTGTAATTCACAGATTCATTCAAACCCAAACCCGACGCCCACGCCTTAATGCGTGACCAAAATGCAAAGGAACTTTCAGGCTTACCAGCATCATCCACAAGATGGCGCACCACAGGCAAGACAGGCTCAATGCGGTCAAGGCCATACACACGACCCACCTCTTCAATAAGATCCGCCTCGCGCCCCATATCACAACGCCACGATGGCCCCAGCACGCGCCAGCACGAGGCGTCGCTCTTGTCCACCGTACAGCCAATCTTGACGAGCACATTGTGGCAAAATTCTTCCGTCAATTCAAGCCCTAAAAGAGCGTTTGCACGGGCTAAACGAAATGTCATAGAAGGCGCTTGCCACGGCTGCGGCTCCGCCTTGCACACGCCCGGACGCACACTTGCACCGGATAATTCTGCCATCATAGACGCAGCACGGTTCATCGCCCATGTATTGCCCACTTGGTCAACACCGCGCTCAAAACGATAGGATGCCTCACTAGAAAGCCCTAAACGACGCGATGTCTTACGAATGCTCGCAGGACGAAAAACAGCGCTCTCCAAAAAGACCGTGCTCGACGCCTCTGTGATTTCTGATTCAAGCCCGCCCATAACGCCGGCAAGAGCTACAGCGCCTTGTCCGTCGCGGATGGTCAAATCGTTCGCAGTAAGTGTCCGCTCTTGTCCGTCAAGTGTTGTGACCTTCTCACCCTCGGACGCCAGCGCAATACCTATACGCGCGTCACGGATTTTTGCGCAATCAAAGGCGTGCAAAGGCTGCCCGCATTCCATGAGTACATAGTTTGTCACGTCCACAATATTTGAAATAGGACGTATACCAACAGCATGCAAGCGGTAACGAATATGCGCAGGCGATGCGCCAATACGCACATTTTCCAAAAGTCGCCCCTGATACAAAGAACATTGCTCCGCGTCGGCAATGTCAATGGCGACAGCTTGAGATGCGTCTTTTCCGCGTTCTTCTAAGGTAAAGGAAGGCAGAGTCAAAGGAAGGTCGCATGCAAGGGCAACTTCCCGTGCAAGACCAAGCACAGACATACAATCCGCACGATTCGGTGTGATGCTGATATTGAGCACTTCACGGTCAAGATCAAAATATTCTACAAAGAGTTGTCCCGTGGGCGCGTCAGCAGGCAAGACCATGATGCCGCTGTGATCTTCCGACAAACCAAGCTCGCGCTCAGAACAAATCATGCCCATAGACGGTTGACCGCGTAATTTCGCTTTCTTAATAAGTAGGCCACCGGGCATGGTCGTCCCCACAAGAGCCACAGGCACTTTTTGGCCTTGCGCCACATTCGGCGCCCCACACACGATATCTAAGGCTGTCTCTTGTCCCACGTCAACCTTACATACTGAAAGCTTGTCTGCCTCAGGGTGACGCTCACACGACACCACATGCCCGACAACAATGGGCGCAATATTTTCAAAAGGATCAACAATTTCTTCAAGTTCAAGACCAAGCATGGTCAACTTTTGCCCAAGCTCTACGGCAGTGCCCACAAATGGAACAAATTCCCGCAGCCATTTCATGCTCAATAACATCGCAAAAACCTTTCTACAGTCATATATTTAAAATTGCCAAAGGGAATCGCCGGCCGGTAGATCCGGCAAGGGGCGCGATAATTCAGGAGACGTCTCTTTATGTCCGCCATACGCACCGGAGCGCAGACGCTCACGCGGCGCACGCTTCTCCTCCTCCGGTAAGACAGGATTGCCATAGGCATCCACAATACCGCCGCTCATAAGACGCTTTTCTTGCTTGCTTTCTACACCAGGGCCATAACTGTGTCTTTGCCCGCCCTCAAGTCCCGTGGACGGAGCAGCAGTCGCAGGCATTGTAAAGGCCATAAAAAGCATAAAAAGCACAAGAATACTACATAAATTGCGATAAAAAACGTACATCATTTTCAAAAAACATCCGTAAATCGCCAATACCGTACTTAAGCATAGCCACACGCTCAACGCCAAGCCCAAAGGCAAATCCTGTATAGGCTTCAGGATCATAACCCACAGCCTCAAAAACAGCAGGGTCCACCATGCCACAACCTAAAATCTCAACCCAGCCAGTTCCCTTACACACACGACACATATCCGTACCTATGTGACCCTTACCGCCGCACAAGCAACACGAAATGTCAGCCTCCGCAGAAGGCTCCGTAAAGGGGAAAAAGCTTGGACGAAAACGCACCTTCGTCTCAGGGCCAAACACGCCGCGCATAAAGGCCGTCAGCGTGCCACGCAAGTCAGCCATGCTGACCTGCCTATCCACAAGAAGCCCCTCCACTTGATGGAACATGGGCGTGTGCGTAATATCAGAATCGCGACGATAAACCTTACCCGGCGCAATAATCGCCAAGGGCGGACGGCGCGAGAGCATCGTGCGAATTTGTACAGGGGAAGTGTGCGTGCGCATGACAACAGAATCAGACACATAAAGCGTATCTTGCATATCACGCGCAGGGTGCTCCGGCGGCAAGTTTAAAGCCTCAAAATTGTGATAGTCCGTCTCAACTTCAGGGCCGGACATAATGTCATAACCAAGCTTTGTAAAAATCTGGCAGATTTCTTCCATCACCATGGTCGTGGGATGTAAGGAACCACGCCACGGCGCACGCGCCGGAAGACTTGGGTCAAAGCGCGCAAGTGAAGCAGCTTGCTCAGCGGCTTTAAGAGCACTTTGCTTACCCTCAAAAAGGTCATTAAGAATATTTTTGATTTCGTTGGCTTTTTGCCCAACAGCAGGCCTTTCGGCAGGGTCAAGCTGAGGCAGCGCACTCATAATTTGCGCCATACTGCCCTTGCGTCCTAAAAACTCTATACGCAAGGCTTCCAATTCAGAAAGAGAAGAAATGGGGGCAAGCCCCTCTTGAAACTTAGAAACTAGGCTTTCCAACGCACTCAGAAGATTCATGCTATTCCTTTGCGCACAGCCCGTGCTCTCGCATGCATATGCCACACGTATGAGAAATGAAAATCATAAGAAGAGAAGATATACTGCCCCCCCTCCTCATGAAAGAAAAGGGGGCAGTCTCGTTCACGTGAGCCCTAGGCTTTGCAGTCTGTTAATTAGAGAACTTAAAAAATATTTCAAAAAGGATGCCTCGCAAAAGACATCCCCATGCAACAAACTATTTCAGCGCGCTCTTGGCCAATTCGACCAATTTGCCAAAATCTTCCTTGGCATGCACTGCCATGTCAGCCAGCATTTTACGGTTGACAAGCACTTGCGCTTTTTGCAGACCGTGCATGAAACGGCTATAGGAAAGACCGTGTGTGCGGGCGCCTGCGTTAATACGCAAAATCCAGAGTTTACGGAAATCACGTTTACGCAACTTACGCCCGATATAGGCGTACTGCAATGAACGTTCTACAGCCTCACGGGCAGTGCGGTACAAACGACTACGACCACCACGAAAACCCTTGGCCATAGCCAAATATTTCTTATGCCGACGATGTGCGGCAAGACCTCTCTTTACACGCATGGAAAAACCTCCAGAGAGCATCAAGCGAGGCGGAGATCATGCCAGCTTGATGGAAAAAGACATAGAATAACAAGTCAAGAAGCACCCTTTATAAAGCGGTAAAGCACAGGCAAAAGCCTCTCTATATTGCCTCAAAGAGATTTCAAGCTCCGTGGCCTTGTTCACTGTAACTTTGTTAAAATAAATAACTCACACTACACATTAGGCAACATACGACGGACAGCTTTTTCGTTGGTGCTGTCCACCAATGTCGACTGCCCAAGGCGCATCTTACGCTTCGCGCTTTTCTTGGTCAGGATGTGGCGCAAGTTTTGGCGACGACGCTTAAACTTGCCAGTTCCTGTGACCTCAAAACGCTTGGCTGCTGCGCGCCGAGTTTTGATCTTAGGCATGAATCACTCCTTAAAAATCGTTTGGCATTGCATGCATATGCATGCAAGCCTCACACAGACAACGTAAACGAATACACTTTTTACTTTCGCGTATACCCACAGCCGAAAAGCAGGACTACAAGCAAAAAGCATCCCGTAACTTGCCCTAGTTTTTTCAAAAAGGCAAGCAAGGAAAATCAAAAAAATTTTGAACCGAAAAAAGCAAAGCTTATTTTTTAGGGACAAGCAACATCTGCAAAGTGCGCCCCTCAGCACGAGGCTCTTGGTCTACCCTTGCGATATCTTGCGTATCCTGTACAACACGCTCTAAAATTGAAAGGCCGCGGTCTTTGTGGACAATTTCGCGTCCGCGGAAAAACACCGTCACCTTACAACGATCGCCTGCTTCAATAAAGCGGCGAATATGGCGCACCTTCGTTTCATAATCATGGTCGTCCGTCTTCGGACGCACCTTGATTTCCTTTATCTGCACCACACTTTGCTTTTTCTTGGCTTCTTGTTTCTTTTTTTGCTGTTCATATTTGAACTTGCCATAGTCCATAATACGACATACAGGCGGCTCGGCATTGGAAGCTACTTCCACAAGGTCCATACCTGCTTCTTTTGCGGCACTTATGGCTTCGTTGCGGGAAAGGATTCCCAATTGCTCACCTTCCGCACCGATAACACGCACTTCACGGGCGCGAATCATCTCATTGCGACGCACACTGTCTTGCGGCACTTCGCGCCGCGGTTTCATATTAGGCGAAGCTATAACGCATCCCTCTCTTCTTAAAAGGTTGTTCACAATCGGCCTGTATCAATGCAAGCACTTCTTCAAGGCTTTTTACACCCAAGTTCTCACCCGTGCGTAAGCGTACATTTACACCGCCGCTCTCCACCTCTTTATCCCCAATCACGAGCATATAGGGTACTTTTGCAAGTTGCGCCTCGCGCACCTTAAAACCTAATTTCTCGTTGCGCACATCAGCATGCACTCGCACACCCCCCTGACGAAGGGCAGCCTCTGCCTTTATGGCAAAGTCATTTTGCGTATCGGTTACTGTGAGTAATCGCGCTTGTTCCGGCGCAATCCACGCCGGCAAGGCGCCGGCAAAATGCTCTAACAAAATGCCTATAAAACGCTCAAGGGATCCCATGATGGCGCGGTGAACCATGACCGGTCTGTGCCGCTCACCATCTGCCCCCACATACACCAAGTCAAAGCGTTCAGGCAAGGTAAAATCGCACTGAATCGTCGAACATTGCCATTCACGTCCAAGGCTGTCGAGAAGCTTCACGTCTATTTTAGGGCCGTAGAAGGCGCCGTCGCCTTCGTTGACGCTGTATTCAATGCCCGCACGCTCCACAGCCTGCCTTAATGCAGACGTTGCCACTTCCCATGCCTCATCAGTGCCAATGCTCTTTTCTGGTCGCGTTGAAATGGCGACTTTGTAATTGAAGCCGAAAAGCTCCATCAAATCTTCAATAAGAGCGATGACACCCAAGATTTCTTCTTCAAGCTGGTCTGGCATACATAAAATATGCGCATCGTCTTGTGTGAATTGTCTTACGCGGAAAAGACCGTGCAAAACGCCCGACTTTTCATGTCTGTGTACAAGGCCAAGCTCAAAATAGCGCTGTGGCAATTCGCGATAACTGCGCAAGGAATTTTTAAAGATAAGCATATGCGAAATGCAATTCATGGGTTTTACCCCATACATGTCTTCATCAATGCTTGTGAAGTACATATTTTCCCTGTAGTTATCATAATGTCCCGATTTTTGCCACGTTTCTACGCGCAAAAGTTGCGGGCCTTGCACGATATCGTATTGACGTTTTAAATGTTCTTTACGCCAAAAATCTTCTAAAATCGTCCGGACAAGCATGCCCTTTGGCAGCCAAAAGACCATGCCGGGGGCAACGTCTTCATGGAAGGTGAAAAGCTCAAGTTCACGCCCCACCTTGCGGTGGTCGCGTCTTTTTGCTTCTTCCAAAAAGTTCAAATAGGCTTTCAAGGCTTTTTCATCATAGAAGGCCGTTCCATAAATGCGAGAAAGCATCTTATTCTTTTCGTCACCGCGCCAATACGCGCCGGCAACAGAAAGCAGCTTAAAGGCCTTCACAAAGCCTGTATGGGGCAAATGGGGGCCTTTGCACAAATCCATGAAGTCACCACAGCTATACAGCGTGACATGCTCTTCCGCAATGTCCGCGATAATTTCTGCTTTATAGGTCTCTCCGAGAGCGGTGAAATGCGCGACAGCCACATCCTTTGTCATTTCTGTGCGTACAAAGGGCAGGGCGGCCTTTATCATGTTTTGCATTTCAGCTTCAATGGCAGAAAAATCTTCAGAGGAGAAGGGCTTTGCCACGTCAAAATCATAATAAAAACCGTTGTCGATGGAAGGGCCGATGGTCACTTTGACATTCGGGAAAAGTTTCTGGACGGCGGCAGCCATGATATGGGCTGTGGAATGGCGTAAGAGATCAAGCGCCTCGGCTGCATCAGTATAGATAGGGGTTACGTCGATAGTTTCAGTGCTTTCGGGAAGCGGTGCAGAAATATCGAGGAGTGTGTCCCCGATTTTGCACGCGACGACGGATTTCATTTTTTTGCCGCTTAAGGCTGCCTTGCACGCGTCAGCGCACACGCCTTCAGAAGGCACATTAACCACATTTCCATCTATCCGCACATCCACGATGAACTCCTATACATATAAATAAAGGGGAGGTAAAACCTCCCCTTTTCGAATGATTTAATTTTGGTAGGAACGAGCAGACTTGAACTGCTGACCCCTTCCATGTCAAGGAAGTGCTCTAGCCACCTGAGCTACGCTCCTACATTCGAGGCGAGAAGAGATATACGCAGAACCCGCGCACTCGTCAAGCGTTTTCTGCAATTTTTTTTAAAATTTTACAAATTAATTTTTTCGCGCTCTGCCGGAGCACTGTCTCGAGTTCTAGGGTGTATTTTATATTTCAATAAATTTAAGATATTGACTGTGATTGAAGGAAAGCACCCTCTGTGCGTGGCTTTTTTGCCGCAAGAAGATTTTTTTGCAAGCGAGGGGGTAGGGAAGTGGTGGGGAATGACATGTTTTCTGACTTTTACAATAAGGAAAAGGTTCGGAAGAAAAAATCCTTCCGAACCTGTATGCGTCATAGGTCTGCGCCAGCCTATATCTTTGAGATGCCGACAAACTCCCCACGAGCTGCCCTGCATCGTTCTTATGTCCTTGGGCAGTCCCTTTATATACTGTGACGCTGTGTATAATTAGGCGCTTTTGCGCATGTTTACTAACCGCCGCTGATAATCTGCTGTGCCATTTGTGGCAAGGAATTTGCCTGCGAGAGCATAGCCACGGCGCTCTGTGTGAGAATCTGGTTGCGTACAAATTCTGTCATTTCGACGGCAACGTCCACATCAGAAATACGCGATTCAGAAGCCTGCAAGTTTTCAGCTTGGATGTTCAAGTTGTTAATGGTTTCCTCAAGGCGATTTTGAATAGCGCCAAGGTGCGCACGAATCTTATCTTTAGAGACAATGGCTTCGTTAATGGCGTCTAACGCATCCCCTGCAGCTTCTTGCGTCGAAATGGTACTACCGGCAGGTGAGAAACCATCAAAGGCATCGGCAAAATATTCCGCTGTCTCTATGAGACCCTGCGCGTTGCCGTTAAGACCACGTGTGCCTGACGTCGTGTCCATGTAGCCGTTTTGGCCAGCCACTGTCTCCATCTTACCTGCTAAACCTGTGCCCGGCACTGCGGGAGCGGCTGGGCCTGGTACTGCTGGTACTTCAGGTATATAGCCAGTACCATACACAGCTTTTGTAGCGGCCTCTGCGGCTACAGTCCCTGCATTATACGCCGTCAGAGCTGCCGCCGTACCAGTCACTTCATCCGTCGCCGCTGTCACTTGCTTTGGTGGATTTCCGGAATTGGGAATATCCATGGTGACGGAGATGTCGAAAGCTGTAGAGAGCGCAGCGGCATCTGCTGTCTTTTTAGTACCAGTCGTAGGGTCTATGGCATAAAGGCCTGTAGCTCCATTGTCCACCGCCTCAGTTAAATCAAACCAAGCACCTGCCGTCGGAATTTCTTCATTATTGTTAGCGACTGTATTTTCTGCCATAATTTGTGCAATGTCAGGCGGCATACCATTGGCTATATTGGCATTATATTGTCCCGTATAACTATTCGCAGTTGGCAGGCCAGCAGCATCAACTTCATGATACACATCATTGTACACTTTCTGCGCACCTGTTTGTATTGCTTCGGACCATTCCATGGCCTTGTTGTGAGCAAGTTTATGCACCATTTCCTGAATAGCGACAGTCTGTTCTTCTGTCAAAGATGCAGCGGGGTCAAGACCCAATGCTGTTTTGGCATTGGTAATGGCGTTTTCGTACATGCCGACCACTTGCACCGTATCATTTGGGGCAGCAGCACCCGTCGCCGCTGTATACCCATTATAAATCATATCATATGTAGATTCATAAGCTTCCTTGCCGAGCTGTTCCATGTAGGCATCAACACTTGAAGCTGTCTGCACTGGGAATGCTGAGACGCCGGGTACAGTGAGAATGTCAGCAGGAACAGCAGCACTATCTTGATAGGTTACTGTTGGCATGGGCAACATAGCATCCAAGCTTGACAAGTTACCATCTTCGGCAATGCGTTGCGTGATAGCATACATTTGATCAGTGGCGGCCTTTAAGGCGTCCTGTGCTGCGGCTTCATGGTCAGCAATTTGAGTGGCATCGGGAGTTGTGGCGCCGTGAAAATCCGCAGTTCTCTTATCAGACGCATAGACGCTGGCGTAGGTATAGTCGAACACTTTATCAAGCGTTGCCTTCGTCATTTCTGCGTCAGCCGTGGCTTCCTTTGCGGCTAACAAAGCTGCTTGCTCAGCGGCCTGTGCTGCGGCTTGTTCCATGGGGATTGCAGGCTTTGCAGGATCCGCAGTGCTGACAAGGTTGCCATAAATTTCGTTATAGTGTGCGGTATATTGCTCTTCATAAGTCGCGTCATAGATTTGCTTTACGCTTCTGTCGCGCAATTCTTCGTAGCCTGCGTTGGTGGGATTGGTTTCAAGTTCGGATTGAATGACCAATTCATTACCGAGGCCGAGTGCTGCGGAGCGTGTGTCACCGATATTAATATGGTAGAAGTCTTCTGCGGAGTCGTTGGACGTGCCGAAGTGGACTTTCAATTCACCGACGGACTTCAACTCGCTGCCGTCGTACTCGCCGGAGAGCGTGCCATCAAGGAGCTTGATGCCGTTGAAGTCGGTGGTATTGGAAATACGGGTGATTTCCGATGCCAGTTGTTGGTATTCCGACTCGATCATGAGACGTTGTGTGGAATTATAGGTACCGGTTGCGGCTTGTTCTGCCAGCTCTTTCATGCGGATGAGCTGTTCGTCGATGGTTTGCAGGGCGCCGTCTGCTGTTTGGATAAGAGAAACGGCGTCGTTGGCGTTGCGTGCGCCTTGGTACAATGTTGTGATGTCTGCGCGTTGCAGTTCGCGAATGGCGAGGCCTGCGGCGTCATCTGCTGCCGAGTTGATGCGAAGACCTGAGGACAACCTTTCCGTTGATGTGCTCAAGTTTCCATAGTGGATGTTCAAATTACGTGCGACGTTCGCTGCCATTAAGTTATTATTGACGACCAAAGACATAATACACCTCCTTAGGTGGTTTAGGCTGTACTTGTCTATTAGCAAGTGGTGTGCCAAAGCTTTCGCCAACGTGATTTCAGGTGTTTATGAGAAATAAGCCTTGAAGGAGGAAAAAAATGTCAGAAAATTTTCCTTCAAATAAGGGGTGAATCGGTAAAAAAATCCTTGAGTGGGTAGTTTTTTCATGCTTTCGCGTATGCTTTTCTAGAAAATTACAAAGAGCGATAGGAGAGCGAGGCAAGAGAAGAGGGGAGTGTGGCGCAAAAAAGCCACCAAGGGGAGTTCTTGATGGCTTTTCATATTGCAACGCACCAAGGGGCGCTATAGTTATGGGGCAAGGCTATCTGTGCATGGATGTTGCTTGCAATTTTGCGATAACGGCGTCGATTTTTTCTGCTTGCTGCATAAGGTCTTGAGTTATGTGTGAGGACTTTGTCACACCGTGCACTGTTTGGTCGGTAATATTTTCCACGGAGTTTAATGATTCTGTGATATTGACGCTGTCTTTTGAAAGCTCGGCGACGGCGGCAGAAATGGTGTGTACTTGCTCCACATTTTCTTGTGCAAGAGCCACAATGCTTGTGAGCGCCTTGCCGGCTTCGCCTGCGAGTTGTGTCGCAGTGTTGACGGCGGCATAGGTATTGTTCATATTGATATCATTTTGTGTTGATGCCTCGTGGATTTTCACGATAGCGCTTGTGACGTCGGCTGTTGCGAGCATGGTTTTTTCGGCAAGCTTGCGCACCTCATCTGCGACGACGGCAAAGCCGCGCCCGCTTTCACCTGCTCTTGCGGCTTCAATGGCGGCATTGAGGGCGAGGAGGTTTGTTTGATCGGCGATGTCGGTAATGGTTTCGACGATGGTATTGATGTCTGTTGTTTGTTTGTGCAATTCTGCCATGGTGCTGCGCATGGTATTGGCGCTTTCTGTCACATTTTCATTGGCTTCTATGACGGCTTTTACCTTACTTTCCCCTTCGAGGGCGATGTTGCGTGCTTGATCTTCCTTGAGGGCGGCATTTTCTGTCATGCGCATGATTTGGTTAAAGGTATCGACCATGACATTAAGGGAATCGCTTGTTTTCTTTGTTTGCACCATTTGTTCTTGTGTGCCGTGAATGATGGTGGAATTTTCGGCATTCAGATCTTGGACGGCATTATTGAGCACAAGTGAAATACTTGCCGCATCGTCTGACGTGGCGCTGACGGTGCTTAAGATGTTTATAATTTTCTCTTGTTGGGATTCGCTTTCTTGACGTGCCCTTTCAGAGTCGAGCATTTGCTCCTTTGCAAGGATACTGGATTCTTCTGCTTGCTGAATTTTTTGCCGTAAGGAGACGACCATGGTGGAGAGTGCGTCTGCGAGAATGCCTATTTCGTCATTGCGTTTAAGGTCGAGCTTTTTGTCAAGTTCGCCTGCGCTGACGGCTTGTGCAAAATGTGCGGTTTGTTTGAGCGGTGTAATGATACTGCGGATAAAGAGGAATGCGAGAACGAGGGAGATTATTGTAAGGATAACAGAGACGAGAACGCTTGTGATGGTGGCGGTTGTGACTTGTGCCATAAATTCATTTTCGGACGCTTCTGTGATGAGGTAGAATCCGAGTGAGGGAATATGTGTGCTTAGGATGTAGCGTGTGTCGCTTGCTCCGTCTGTTTCGGCGTCAATTTCTGCAAAGTATTTATCACGTCCTTGCATTTTGTGGAATATATCGGCGTATTGGGGGTAGACGTCGCGGATATTTTTATTGACGAGTGAGGTGTCTGCATGCAATCTTATGGTGCCATTTGCTTCGACGCAGAAGGTTGTGCCATGTTCGCCGATGGTGCGCGAGCTTAGTTCGCGTGCAAAGTCGCGAATGTCTAGGGCGACGGAGAGCAGGCCGGCAAAAGCGCCTTTGTGTTCGACGCGTCTGTTGATAAATGCCTTGTAGCCCCATTTGGGGTCGTTGACATAGACAACGATATTGCCATCGATGTTGCTATCGCGAAAGCTTGTGAACCATGTGGCATCGTCGCCTATTTTGTATGACCAGTCGCGTTGTGTGCCATTGAGATCGGTATATTGTTTTGTTTGATTTGAGACAAAGTTTGCTCCGATGACATCATAGGTGGACAAAATGCTTTCAAGCATGGTGTAGATATCTTCGAGTTCTTCATTTGATTCGCCTGTTGCGATCCAGTTTTGCAGTGTGGGGCTTTTAATGATGAGGCTGACGCCCCTGCCAGCTTCAAGGACTCTGTCATCAATAGTATTAACAATTTCTTGTGAGATAAGGGGGAGTTGCTGGTTTATCAGTTGGTCTTTCATGCTTCCATAATAGAAGAAGGAGTTAATGATTATTGTCACGGCGGCCACAAGTAGCAGCACCGCGCCTATAAAAATATTGAGTTTTTTTTCGATAGAAAGCATAAATGATCCCCCTGTTATAAAATAAAATAGTTCTCGCTATTGTTTATCGGCTGAAAACCGATGATGCTTAGAGATTTCTCAGGTGCTT
>CAYJHT010000002.1:0-24561 GCA_964369615.1 uncultured Desulfovibrionaceae bacterium | reverse complement strand
TTTCGTCTGCGTGAATATATATTTTTTCTTTTTTTCATTGGCGGCTTTCGTTAAAATATTTTTTTTTCTAAAAAAAGTTTCCCCCCAAGAAAAAAATAAATAAAAAATAAAAAAAGTTTCCCCCCAAGAAAAAAATAAATAAAAAATAAAAAAAGTTTCCTCCCAAGTGTTTTTCAAAAAAAACGAAATTAGAATGACTTGTAATTTCCCTTTTTTTTACCTTTAATACACTTGTAAAAAATTCATAATCTTGTTATATAATTCTTTGTTTCGCATATTTTAATCGTATTTTCTGGAAAAATTTTTTGCTTTGAAAGAATCTATTGAAAAAAATTTAAAAAAAACCATACCTTTGTATGAATTGCAAAAATGCTTTGCTCCTCTTCGCATTGCATTTGACGAAAAAACGCACACATTGTCGGTGACCTTTCCGCACGCCTTCTTTCAAACGTGGTTTTTAAAGGCGTGGCAAGACACTTTTGAAAGGGCTGCGCACGAAGCTCTTCAAGAAAGCGGCTTTCAAGAAGCTTCCATACTATATATTTCACCGCAAGCACGAGAGACTCAAGCATCCTTTTTGCACTGCGCAAAAAACATTGGTAATAGACAAGATATAATAAAACAAGATGTTACGCATCAATTCTTCTATAACTCGAAGAATGATTTTCCCATAGCCGCTGCAACTGATGTAGCACTTATGCACATACCTCGTAAATATAATCCCTTTATTATTTATGGAGAAAGTGCTACGGGCAAAACACATATTCTTGGCAACATGCACAAATCTTTTGTCAAAACTCTTCCGGTCTTTTTTGAAAAGGGCGAAAAGTTTTGGGACTTATTGCGCCAAGAAAACCTGACGCACTTTCTTGCAAGGTACGCTGTCTTTATCATTGATGACATACATCGCACTGTTTTGGATGTCTCATTGCAAGAAAAGTTTTTGCATTTTATGGATACGTGTTGCAAAGAAAACAAGCAGCTCATTGTCACCTGCCTACACGCACCGGCCAATGAGCGACATTTTTTTGATACCATGCGCTCGCGTTTATACAATGGACTTGTCGTACAATTGAAGGCCTCCGACATTGATGTACGCATGAGATATGCGCAAGCATACGCAAAGGAACTCGACATAAAACTTTCACGCGACCATTTGTTATTCCTTACGCAGCGATGTGAACACATTCCTTTTTTACGCGGTATTCTTAATAAAATACAAGCATTTGTCTCTTTTTCAACTCAAGAATTGACAACAGCTGACCTAAAAAACATCCTCCTTTCATCCGGTGGTGAAAGAAAAAAAATTGAAACAAAGAGTATTATCGCGCAAACGGCTTTGCACTTTTCCTTGCAGGAAGAAGATTTATTAGGCAGTCAGCGCACTCAAAGTGTTGTCAAGGCGCGACAAATTGCAATATATCTGTGTCGCGAACTCTTAGCGCTTTCATCTCCGGCTCTTGGAAAGGTCTTTGGGGGAAGGGATCACAGCACCATCATCCACTCCATAAACAAAGTGAAAAAGCTGCACGAGACAGACAGTGATATGCAAAACAGCATCGAAGAAATAAAGAAAAAACTTTATATATAAAATATTTACACTAGTTTTGCACAAAATAAGACACAAAGGAGGAAACAAAAACGTGAAACAGACACAAAAGGCACAAGCAAGACCTCATAAGAGAAGTATATCATCTTATCTGTGCCCTTTGTTCGACCTATGTTAATAAAAGATGAACAATAAAATATAATAATTTCAAAACAATAATCGAATTACGCACAATGTGCAAGTATATAATACTACTATTTCTTTTTCTTTAAAATACTATAAGAAGAAGAAAGGCAAGACACACTGTGAACACATATTAAATGATGATTTATGGAAATAAGGAGCAAGGGATGAAGGTAAAGTTTTTAAAGGAAAATCTTATCCGCGGATTTTTGAGCGCCTCAAGTATTATTCCTCAAAAGAGCGGCACGTATTATCTTCGCTGCTTGTGGTTTCATGCGCAAAATAATACGCTTTCTATCATGTCCACAGACAGCCACGTAGAATTTTTTGGAAAATATGATGCAGAAGTCCTTGAGGAAGGCATTATCGGCGTACAAGGCCGCTCCTTTGTGGAACTCATAAAGCAATTACCCGACGGCCCTATGACACTCACCGTGCAGACACTTGAAAACGATGTAAAAACACTTATTCTTGAGCAAGGGCGGAAAAAGTACAAATTACCTATCAACGATGGCTCATGGTTCCAAGAGCTTTCTCCATTTCCTGTTGAAAATGCTGTGGTTTGGTCGGGAGATTTCTTCCAAGAGATTCTTGATAAAATTCTTTTTTGTATCAATGACAATGATACGGACGGAAGCGGATGCCTTTATATGAAGCCTGTCTATCTTCCTGAGGCCTTGCCGAATGTCGATGAGTCTCAAGGTATGGGTATTTCGCGTATAGAAATGTGTGGGCTTAACGGTCATCAATTTGCTCTTAAGGCTTTTTTGCATGATGAATTGCACGCGGCACTGCCTGAAAATGGTATTTTGTTGCAGAAAAAGCATTTAGATGAATTGAAAAAATGGTTAACGGATGAAGAAATAGAACTTGCTATTACAGAAAAACGTTTTCACGTGCGTACTTTGGACGGCAAGGAGGCTATGAGTATTCCGCGTTCCACGCATATTTATCATGATTATGCATTCTTTTTGCAGCGTTTGCAATCAGATTACAGTGTTTTGACCTTGCAGAGGGACGAGTGCATTGCAGCTCTTGGGCGTATTGCTATTTTTAATGTCAATGCAGATAAATGTACATATTTTGATTTATCTGGTACGGAAGCCATATTGACAGCACAAGGGCAAGAGGTTGGTTCTGCAAAGGAAAATATTGAAATTACGTATGAAGGAAATATTGAGCGCATCGCATTTCCCACGCGCGATCTTATGGAAGTCATGGGGCATTTTAAGTCCACGACACTCAATATGACGCTGACAGACGCTGACGGCGTCTGTGCCGTTCAAGGAAAGGATGACCCTGAGTATATAGTTGTTATTATGCCCATGAGAGTCGTTGATACAGCCTATTACAATGAGGAAGACGTATAAGCCATGTCCGAAAATATGTCCCAGAACAGTACAGAAAACACACAAGCGCCCACAAGCGACGATTACAGCGGCTCTTCTATTGTTGTTATGAAGGGGCTTTCTGCCGTTCGCGCACGCCCTGCCATGTATATTGGTTCGAGCGATTCGCGAGGCCTGCATCATCTTGTTTATGAAGTTGTCGACAACTCTATTGACGAGGCTATGGCAGGCTTTTGCACACGTATTCAAATTATTTTGCATGCGGATAACAGTGTTACTGTCCGCGATAATGGACGCGGTATTCCTGTGGATATTCACCCGGAGGAAGGCATTCCCGCTGTGCAAGTGGTTATGACTGTCTTGCATGCGGGCGGCAAGTTTGACAAGTCGAGCTATGCCATGTCTGGTGGTTTGCACGGTGTGGGTGTTTCTTGCGTGAATGCTCTTTCGGAGTGGCTTGTTGTCACGGTAAAGCGCGACGGTTTTCGTTATAAGCAGCATTATGCAGAGGGCGAGCCGCAGACAGAAGTGGTGAAGGAAGGCGAAAGTAAGGAGAGTGGCACAACTATTCACTTTAAGCCTGACGAAAAAATATTTACCACCACGGAATATTCCTATGAAATATTAAAGAAGCGCTTTGAAGAGCTGGCTTACCTTAATAAAGGGCTTGAAATCGAATGCATTGATGAGCGCACATCAGAGACACATATTTTTTGTGCGGATGGTGGTATTCGTCAATTTGTGCATGATTTAAATTCCGGTGAAAGCGGCCTTCATTCTATTATTGTTGGTGAGGGCACTGCTGACGGTGAGGGAAAGAACAAGCTTATATTTATTGATTTTGCCTTGCAGTATACATCTGGTTATAAGGAAAATATTCATACATTTGCAAATAATATCCGAACAAAAGAGGGTGGCACACACCTTATGGGCTTTCGCACGGCCTTGACTCGCGCGATAAATGGCTACATTAAGGGTCAGCCGGATATAAGTAAAAAGCTTAAAGGGGCTGCGCTTTCAGGCGATGATGTTCGCGAAGGGCTTACGGCGGTTATAAGTGTGAAGCTTCCCGAACCGCAATTTGAAGGCCAAACAAAGACAAAGCTTGGAAATGGCGAAATTGCCGGCATGGTTGGCACCTTTGTTTATGATAATTTGTGTAATTATTTTGAAGAAAATCCTAAGGATATACGACTTATCATTGATAAGGCCATAGACGCCGCCCGTGCGCGTGACGCTGCCAGGCGCGCAAAGGACCTTGTGAGGCGCAAGGGCGCTCTTTCGGATAATTCCTTGCCCGGCAAATTGGCAGACTGCCAAAGTAAGGATCCAGTCGAATCAGAATTGTTTATAGTGGAAGGTGATTCCGCGGGAGGTTCTGCAAAGCAAGGACGCAATCCAAAAATTCAAGCAATTTTACCCTTACGCGGAAAGATATTGAATACGGAGCGCACACGTTTTGACAAGATATTGGCTAACAAGGAAGTCAAAGCGCTTATAACTGCCATGGGCGCCGGTATTGGAAAGGATGACACGGATTTGTCGCGCTTGCGTTATCATAAAATTGTTATTATGACAGATGCTGACGTGGACGGCGCGCACATACGCACCTTACTTTTGACCTTTTTCTTCCGTCAATATCAAGAGATGGTGGAGCAAGGTTATGTGTACATTGCACAACCTCCTTTGTATAGGGCGCACAATTCTCGTATGGAAAAATTTATTAAGGATGACGAAGAATTGAATGAATTTCTCTTGCACCGCGTAAGTCAGGACGTGCTTGTACATACGCATGACGGGAAAAGCTTACAAGGGCAAGATGTCATTGATTTGATAAAGAATATCGAACATATTCAAAAGCGCGTGCACGATGCGGAGAAGAGCGGCTTGTCTCGGGCTCTTTTCTTGGCACTTTTGGAGTATAAAGAATGTCTTACGCCACAAAAGCTGGCAGAGTATTTTGAAAATTCTGAGAATGCATTGGCACAATGGCTTAAAGAGTACGAATACAGCATTGTTCTTGAAAAGGAAAAAGGGAGCGATTTTTCAGAAGACGATGAGGACAGGCTTTTTGTTCTTTTTGAAGATGTGAATAATCACCGTACTCGTCGTGCTGTGGAATTTTTTGACTCGCGTTTATATAAGCAGCCATGGAAAATGATGGATGAGATGCGGCAAAACTTTGGCGAGTTGACATTTACAGTGGAAAACAAGGGTGACAAAATACCTTGTGACCATATATTCAGTCTTATGCATGTCATTCTTGACGAAGCACGAAAGGGCATAAATATTCAAAGGTATAAGGGTCTTGGGGAAATGAACCCTGAGCAATTATGGGTCACTACCATGAACCCTGAAAACCGTGTCCTTTTGCAGGTCTCTATTGATGATGCAGAAGATGCGAATGATACTTTTGAAAAGCTTATGGGCGATCGTGTAGAGCCGCGCAGAGAATTTATTGAGCGTAATGCCTTAAGCGTCCAAGATTTAGATATTTAGAGCATGTTACATAAAGTATCCATTTTAAGAGGATATTTTTAATTTTGAAGAGAGGCCCCTGTGTCTGAGCAAACAAAGATTAGTATTGAAAAGGAGATGCGTAAATCGTATCTCGAATATTCACTTTCAGTTATTATAGGTCGTGCTATTCCGGACGCGCGAGATGGATTGAAACCTGTCCACAGGCGTATTATGTTTGCTCAATCGGAATTGAGCAATGCCTATAACAGGCCGCATAAGAAGTGCGCGCGTATCGTGGGTGATGTCATTGGTAAGTATCACCCACACGGTGATTCTGCTGTGTATGACGCACTTGTGCGCATGGCACAAGATTTTTCCATGCGCGACCCGCTCATTGATGGACAGGGCAACTTTGGTTCTATTGACGGCGACGCTGCTGCTGCGATGCGTTATACAGAAGCGCGTATGTCACGACTTGCGGGAGAATTTCTTGCAGATATCGACAAGGAAACTGTCAACTTTCGCCCTAACTATGATAATACTCTTCAAGAGCCTTCTGTTTTGCCGACCAAGGTGCCGAACCTTCTTTTGAATGGTTCATCGGGCATTGCTGTTGGCATGGCCACAAATATTCCTCCGCACAATTTGGGTGAATTGAGCGACGCTCTCTTGCATCTTTTGGAGAATCCGGATTGTTCTATTCGTGATTTGATGGAATATGTGAAAGGTCCTGACTTTCCTACATATGGCTTTATGTATGCGGGGCAGGGTCTTTTTGATGCCTATCATACAGGACGCGGAACGGTTAAAATTCGTGGACGGATAGAAATTGAGGAGCGTAAAAAAGGGCTTCAATCTATTGTAGTGCGTGAAATTCCATATGGTCTTAATAAGTCTAATCTTGTGGAAAAAATTGCGGCTCTTGTCCATGAGCGCAAGATTGACGGGATTACGGACTTGCGCGACGAATCAGACCGTAAGGGTATCCGTATTGTTATGGATTTACGAAGGGGAAGTATTCCGGATATTATCCTCAATAGTCTTTATAAATTTACGCCACTTGAGACGAGTTTTGGTATAAATATGCTTGCGGTTGTGGACAATAAACCGCAGCTTTTAAACTTGAAGACAGCGCTTCGTTGTTTTCTTGAGCATCGCCGTGAAGTGGTTATTCGTCGTACGCGTTATGATTTGCAAAAGGCAGAAGCGCGTGCGCATATTTTGGAAGGTTTGCGGATTGCTCTTGATAATATTGACGCTATAGTTGCGCTTATTCGTGCTTCCGCAACTCCTGAAGAAGCGCGTCATAAATTGATGGAGACATTTAACCTTTCAGAAATTCAAGCAAAAGCAATTCTTGATATGCGTTTGCAGCGTCTCACAGGTTTGCAAAGAGACGAATTGATTGCGGAATATGAAGAGGTTTTGCGAAAAATTGAATATTTCAAGTCAATTCTTAATAATATTAGTGTATTGCGTTCTGTGCTTCAAGAAGAAATTATCCATATACGCGATACTTTTGCCACAAAGCGCCGCACTGAAATTTTGATGGATGAATTGACAGGCATAGATATTGAAGATTTGATTCCTGATGAAGAAGTTGTTATTACCCTTTCGCGACGCGGATATATGAAGCGTACTACGCTTGATAATTATCAGCAGCAAAAGCGCGGCGGCAAGGGCATTGCAGCCTTGCACACTTCTGAAGATGATTATGTTCAAGAATTTTTGACAACGACAAACCACCAATACTTGTTACTTTTTACAAACCAAGGGCGTATGCATCAGCTTAAGGTGCACCAAGTCCCTGAAGGAAGTCGTACAGCTAAGGGAGCGCATATCGCGAATCTTTTACCTTTGGAAGAGAACGAGTGGGTCACAACGGTTTTGACTGTTCGTGAGTTTGCGGAAGATAAGTATTTTCTTTTTGTGACGAAGCGCGGCATGGTCAAGCGTTCTTCTGCGTCGCTTTATGCGAAGTGCCGCAAGACTGGTCTTATTGCTGTGGGCTTGCGTGATGATGATGAACTTGTTGTTGTCCGTCCAATCCGTGAGGATTCGCACATTGTACTTGCAACATCGGACGGATTTTCTATTCGTTTTGACTGCCTTGATATTCGTCCTATGGGGCGTTCAGCGACAGGTGTAAAGGGTGTTGCATTGCGCAACAATGATGTTGTGGTTGCGTGCGTTATATTGAAGGCAGACGACCAAACAACGGAAATCATGTCTATTTCTACAAATGGATATGGCAAGCGCACTCGCGTTGACCTTTATAGAGCGCAATCTCGTGGTGGCAAGGGTATCATCAATTTCAAGGTGACCTCCAAGACGGGTCCTGTCATTGGTGCGATGCCTGTGCGTGATGAGGATGGGCTTGTGCTTTTGACTTCTTCCAATAAGATAGTGCGTATTGGCGTTGATGAGGTTCGCAGCAAGGGGCGTGCGACGATGGGTGTGCGCTTAGTACGCTTGGATGAGGGCGCCACTGTTGTGGGCTTTGACCGTGTTGATGAAGGTGGCATGAAGGAGCCGACTGTCGCTGAGGAGGATGATTCTATCGTGGATACGCAACAAGATACACAGCAAGATACGCAACAGGACGCGCAGGAATAGTATATTAAGTATGGTGTGTCCATGATAGTTTTTTTGAAAAAAACAACCATAACCTTGTGTTTTATGGTTATCATTCTTTTTGTGAGTTCTTTTTTTAAGCCATTTTTCGGAATTTTTTCTGAAAGTATGGATGATTTGGACTATGCCGAAGAATATATTTTGGAAAGAGAATGGATTCTTGCTGAGAGTTTGCTTGAGCGATATTTGCGCACGGAAAATAATTCTGAAAAGCGTTGGAGAGCGTGGACATTGTTGCTTAAGACAAGTGAGTATGTTGACATGCATCCAGCGACGATGCATGTGCATTTATCTGATATGTTGCAAGAATTTTTTGACGATCCGGAGAGAAAAAAATTTGTTCTTTTTACCTTTGCGAGCCTTCTTCAAAAAAACCACAACTATGCCATGGCTACCGACGTTTGGAATATGTATTTAGACCTTGACAACATAGGGCAAAATGAAGCATTTGCAGCTTACAGGAGCTTGGGAAACATCTATTTCCGTACACGGCAATATTCCTTACTTGAGGAGTCTCTCTATAGCTGTATGGGGCTTGATATAGAACCGCAGGATATGTCCTTGTGCATGTATGATTTAGCTTATATGAAGATTTCGCGGAATGAATTAGACGATGCGATGGATTTGCTCAATCAAATTTTGCATATGGAATCAGATGATTATACGCAAGCAAGGGTATCATTTCTCAGAGGTGATATTTTGGAACAACAGGAAAAATATGAAGAATCGTTAAAGTCATTTAAACTTGCGCGCCTTAACCATCCCAATAAGATGGTTGTGGATAATCGCATTGATTCTTTGAAAAAAAGAGTAAAGTAATTCTCTTTATACGGAGCTGTCTATGATTACTCATGAATGTGGTCTTTTAGGTATTTCTCCCCATGAGGAAGCTGCGCGTCTCACGTATTTTGGTTTGTATGCGCAACAACACAGAGGGCAAGAAAGTGCTGGCATTGTTACATATGATGGAAAAGCATTGTATGATCACAGAGGAATGGGTCTTGTTCCGGATGTTTTTAAGGAAGAACATTTTGATGAACTGAAAGGCACTACAGCCATAGGTCATGTGCGTTATTCTACGACTGGCGCGTCTTTTTTGAGAAATGCCCAGCCCTTTGTTGCGCGTTTTCAGGGGATGGATATAGCCCTTGCACACAATGGTAATCTCATAAATACAAGATTTTTGAGACGTATGCTTGAAGAGCAAGGCTCTATATTTCATACAACAAACGATTCAGAAATTTTTATGCACTTGCTTGTGCGGGCTATGCGCAATATGTGTCTTGAAGATGCATTGCGCGATGCCTGTTCGCACGTGCGCGGAGCGTATTGTCTTCTTGTTCTTGTGGGTGATAAGATGGTTGCGGTGCGCGATCCTCATGGTTATCATCCTCTTTGTATGGGAAAATTAGGCGAAAGTATTATTTTTGCATCTGAAACGTGCGCTCTTGATCTTTTAGAGGCACAATATATTCGCTCTGTCCAGCCGGGTGAAATGATTGTAGTTCATAATGGCGAGGTAAAAACGCATCAGTTAATTTTGCATGAAAGCCAGCGTCCTAAAAAATTCAGTCAATGTATTTTTGAGCTTGTCTATTTTGCGCGACCGGATTCAACAATTTATGATGAGCAAGTGTATGTCTGTCGTAAGCGTATGGGCTGGCAGCTTGCGCATGAATCCACAGTCAAAGCAGATTTTGTTATGCCTTTTCCGGATTCCGGCGTCTATCCTGCAGTGGGTTTTGCCCAATGTTCAGAAATACCTTATGAGCATGCGATGATTCGCAATCATTATGTTGGGCGTACATTCATTCAGCCGACGCAAAGCATGCGCAATTTTGGCGTGCGCATGAAGATCAATCCGGTCTTGCCTATGATTGATGGCAAAAAAATCTGTATTGTCGATGATTCCATCGTGCGTGGAACGACAATGATGACGCGTGTAAAAAAATTACGCGAGTTAGGCGCAAAGGAAGTGCATATAAGAATATCGTCACCGCCTGTGCGTTTCCCCTGTTTTTATGGTGTGAACTTTCCTTCATCGGAAGAATTGATTGCTTCTCGCCATTCTTTGGAAGAAATTCGACAGATTTTGAACGTAGATTCCCTGCACTATCTTTCTCTTCAAGGGCTTTTGCGTTCAGTGAATAAAGAAAATGACTATTGCACGGCCTGTTTTAGCGGTGAATATCCAGAGCCTTGTGATGAGTGCTAATATTGTTGTTTTGTTGGAGGACATAGCAGAATGAGCGTGAATTTTACAAAGTGCATCAAGGGTTTTGCGGATCTTTTTGCGCCGCAAAGCACTATGTATACCTTGATGGAGAATACGGCGCGGTCCCTTTTTGGATTGTATGGCTATAAGGAGCTTCGCACTCCCATCATGGAGCACACGGAACTTTTTTGCCGCGGCATTGGCACAGAGACAGATGTCGTACAAAAAGAAATGTATACTTTTCCAGACAGAAAGGATCGCTCACTCACCCTGCGTCCGGAGGCCACAGCCGGTGTCATGCGCGCCTATATACAAAACAGTATTCATAATAAAGAACAGGTGAGTAAGTATTTTACGTGTGGCCCCATGTTCCGCTATGAAAGACCGCAAAAGGGCAGGATGCGTCAGTTTCACCAGTTAAATTGTGAATGCCTTGGCGCAAAAGGTCCTTATACAGATGCGGAAATCATTGTTATGCTTGAGACATTTTTACAATCATTGGGTATAAATGACACGGAATTGCATATAAATACTCTTGGTTGTCCGCAATGCAAACCGCAATATCGCAGCGTGCTTTTTGCGTATTTAAACCAATTGGACCCAGAGGCATTGTGTGAAGATTGTCGCCGTCGTAAAGAAACAAACCCTATGCGCGTCTTAGATTGTAAGGTACCTACGTGCAAGGAACACACTGAAAAGGCACCCCATATTTCTGATCATGTGTGCGATGAGTGTAAGGATCACTTTGCAACCGTGCTTACTTTGCTTGATGATGTGGGCATGCACTATGTGCGCGACCATCGCCTTGTGCGCGGCTTGGATTATTATTGCCGCACGACATTTGAGGTTCTTTCCGGCGGTATCGGGGCGCAATCGTCCATAGCTGGCGGCGGTCGCTATGACGGCCTTGTGGAACAACTCGGCGGGCCTGCTGTTCCGGGTATAGGTTTTGCGTGCGGAATGGAGCGTCTTGCTATGCTCATGCCTGATATGAAGTGCCACAGACTCGATTTCTTCATTGTGAGTATGGGGGATGCGGCGCAAAACTTTGCCTTTAAGGTTGCTTTAGAATTGCGCAATGCCGGTTTTGAGGGGGAGTTGAATCACACTGGTGCTGGTTTTAAGAGTCAAATGCGCCTTGCAGGCAAGAGTGAAGCGCGCCTTGCCTTAATTATCGGTGATGATGAGTGCGTCACAAAGAGTGTCATGGTGAAGCATATGGACTCCGGGCAGCAAGAGAACGTAAAATTTACAGAGCTTGTCGAGCATATACAAAAGAAATTGTCAGTAGAAAGTATTATATTACAATAACAGGAAAAAAAATGAGTCAAGAAATGGGTGATGCACAAACAGAAGTGCAAGGTGGAAGTCAAGTTGCTGATATTCAGTCAGAGCACCAGCAATACATTGTTTCCTTAGGTGATTGGCAACGCACACATCATTGTGCGGCACTTTCTCTTGCCGAAGAGGGACAAGAGGTATGCCTTATGGGCTGGGCGCAATATCGTCGAGATCACGGCGGCCTTATCTTCGTGGATATGCGCGACAGATATGGCTTGACGCAAGTGGTTTTCAGTCCTGAAATTGCGCCGGCCGCGCACGAAACGGCGCACATATTGCGTGCAGAATACGTCTTTGCTATTAAGGGCATTGTTCGCCCTCGTCCTGAAGGTATGACAAATACGAATATGCCGACGGGTGAAATAGAGGTCGTGGCGCACGAATGGAAGCTTTTAAATACGTCAAAGACGCCAGCATTTCCTATTGAAGACAGGTGTGAAGCAGGGGAAAACTTACGTCTTCAATGGCGCTATCTTGATTTGCGTCGCCCGCGCATGGTTCAAAACTTTGTGCTTCGCCACAAAGTTTCCCAATGTGTCCGTCAATATTTGGATAATATAGGCTTCCTTGAAATTGAAACGCCTATATTGACACGTTCGACACCTGAAGGCGCGCGTGACTTTTTAGTGCCGAGTCGTGTGCATCAAGGTGAGTTTTTTGCATTGCCGCAGTCGCCTCAGCTTTTCAAGCAACTTCTTATGGTGTCGGGCATGGACCGTTACTTCCAAATTGTACGCTGCTTCCGCGATGAGGATTTACGCGCCGATCGTCAACCTGAGTTTACACAAATTGATATCGAAATGAGCTTTGTAGACGAAAATCAGGTGATGCAGATGGCAGAAGGGCTTATGGCGCATATTTTTAAGCAGATTAAAAATATTGACATTCCACTCCCCTTCCCCCGCATGCCCTATGACACAGCTATGGCAAAGTATGGTGTAGACAAACCAGATACGCGCTTTGGCATGGAACTTGTGGATATAACTTCTATTGTTCACGGTTCTGGCTTTAAGCTTTTTGCCACGGCTGAATTGGTGAAGGGCATGAAGGTTCCCGGCGGTGAGAGCATGACACGCAAAGAAATTGACGCCTTTACGGAATTTGTAAAAATATATGGCGCACAAGGTCTTGCGTGGATTAAAGTTCGTGAAAATGAATGGCAATCCCCTATCGCAAAGTTTTTGTCTGATGAAGAGCGTAAAGGTATTCAAGAAGCCTTGCAGTTGGAAGTGGGCGACATGGTCTTTTTCCAAGCGGGCGAGAGCGAAATGGTGAACGCTGCTCTTGGCAATCTTCGCGTCCATTTGGGTGAATATTTCAAACTCATTCCTGAAGATTCCTTTAATTTCTTGTGGGTGACCGACTTCCCCCTTTACGAATATGATCCGGAAGAAAAGCGCTATGCCGCATGTCACCACCCATTCACATCTCCTGCTGACGGACATATGCAATATATGCGCAATGAGCCTTCAAAAGCGAAGGCGCGTGCCTATGATATGGTTTTGAATGGCAGCGAAGTAGGCGGCGGTTCTATCCGTATCCATGCCGCAGAAGTGCAAAAGTTTATGTTTGAAGCGCTTGGCTTTACAGCACAAGAGGCAGAAGAGCAATTTGGCTTTTTAACAAGTGCTTTAGAGCATGGCGCACCGCCTCACGGCGGCATCGCCTTCGGCCTTGACAGACTGGTCATGCTTCTTTGCCAAGTGTCGAGTATACGAGATGTCATCGCTTTCCCGAAGACGCAAAAGGCAACATGCTTGCTGACAGGTGCGCCGGGAGCTGTATCTTCAAAGCAGCTAAGGGAATTGGGATTGCGCTTGCGCGAACAAAATAAGGATAAAAACGTTTAATTTTTAAGGGGAAGAAGGACGCATCCTTCTTCCCCTTCATCGTGGATTTTAAGGAATTATTCATGGCTCTTTTGGAAATATTAAAATATCCGGATCCTCGTCTTGCCAAGGAAAGTGTTCCTATTGGCGAAATAACTCAAGAAATAATCGATCTTGTGGAAGATATGAAGGCAACGATGTATGCGGCGCCCGGTGTGGGTTTGGCTGCACCACAGGTGGGTCATAATATACGCCTCATTGTCATGGATCCGTCACCGGATAAGGAAGTGAAAGACTTTCGCGTTTTAATTAATCCGGAAATTGAATTACTCGGTGAATGCATTATCAGCAGAAGCGAGGGTTGTCTTTCAGTTCCCTTTGATTATCGGGCAGATGTAAAAAGACACGATAAAATCCGTGTTAAAGCGCTGAATCTTGAAGGCCACATTATTGATGAAGAATGGGAAGATTTTCCGGCTATCGTTTTACAGCACGAGTTTGACCATTTGAATGGAACTCTTTTTATTGACTATGTCAGTAGGTTAAAACGTACTTTTTTTGATTCAAAGGTAAAGAGAATGTTGAGGGATCAATGATTAACTGTGTGTTTATGGGTACGCCTCAATTTTCAGTGCATATCCTTCAAGCTCTCCACGACTCCCCTATTATTCGTGTTTCTGCTGTGTATTGCCAACCAGACAGACCTGCGGGCAGAGGTAAGAAGCTTCTTCCTCCGCCTGTCAAACAATTCGCCCTGGAGCATGATATCCCCGTTTTGCAGCCATTAAATTTTAAGGATGTCAAGACGAGGGACGAACTTGCTTCCTTTGCTCCGGACTTCCTTGCAGTTGCGGCTTATGGACTTATATTGCCGCAATCAGTGCTGGATATTCCAAAGTATGCGCCTCTCAATGTTCACGCTTCTCTTTTACCCTTGTATCGCGGAGCCGCCCCTATCCAACGCGCCATTTTAGACTGTCAAGAATATACCGGTGTTGGCATCATGCACATGGAAGCCGGACTTGATACAGGTCCTGTCTATGCGGAAGCGAAAACGCTTATCGGCGAACATACAACAGCGAGTCTTACAGACGCTCTTGCCCTCTCTGGTGCGGAGCTTTTGTTAAAAGTTCTTCAAGACTATAAAAATGGTCTGAGAACATGCACGCCCCAAGATGACGCACAAGCGACCTATGCGAAGAAAGTGCTTAAGCATGAGGGGAATATATCATGGGATATGGACGCAAAATTTGTCCATGCTTCTATACGCGCCTTGACGCCGTGGCCTGGAGTTTCAGTCACCTTGCAACGTCCCGATAAGGAAGACATGGTTGTCCGTATTGTTTCTGGAAAAATTGCTGAGAGTCTGGAGAACAGCGATGCAAAGGCCGGTGAATTGTGGCGCTTGGACAATGGATGCTTAGCAATGGCTACAAAGGACAGATTCTATGTTATTGAAATGGTGCGTCCTGCGAATAAGTCGGAAATGAATGCAGAAAATTTTGCAAATGGCTATTTAAGAAGGGGTCTTGGATGCTTGGCTACTGCAAGGGACGCATGAGGGACTATGCCCATTTTTAAGAAAAACCCCTTTTCCCTACCACGCTCAGGCTATGGCGGTGTTGGCAAACGTCTTTTCTTGAGTTTGATGTGCGGCACCTGTTTTTTTCTTTGTCTGGCAATTATCATTCTTTGGCTTATTCCTTTTATTGGCCTTTCTGCCATTCATGTATCGCTTCCTTACATTTTAGGGAGTATGAGTGCTGCACTTGTCCTTTTTATTTGCTGGATGTGCCTTTCATTTCTTTACCATATATATACAGCAAAACCTGTTTTTGGCAGCAAAATTTTACGCGCTTTGATAGTCAAGTTGATTTTCCCTTTGATGGAATTAGTGGGTCGTGCCATGGGCATTTCTCGTGAGCGCATTCGTCTTTCCTTTGTGAAGGTGAATAATGAAATGGTCTTGGATTCACGGAGAAAAATGTCTCCAGAAAAAATCCTTGTGCTCCTCCCCCACTGCATTCAAAATGCGTCATGTGCACACAGGTTGACCTATAGCGTGGATAATTGCCATCGTTGTGGCATATGCGACTTAAAAGATGTGCTAAATTTGCGTGATACGGAAAAGTTTCAGCTGTATGTTGCCACTGGCGGAACCATTGCGCGTCGTATTGTGGTGAATGTGAAACCACATCTTATTATCGCCGTCGCTTGTGAAAGAGATTTAACGTCCGGTATTCAAGACACATATCCCTTGCCTGTTTTCGCTATAGTCAATGAACGCCCGCACGGGCCTTGCTTCAATACGAATTTTCATATCGACGCTTTAAAAAGCGCTCTTAAAATTTTTACACAAGAATGATTCAAGGTATGTGCCATGCATAAAAAATCTGATCCTCGCAGGCTGGCTTTATCGGTCTATGAGGATATCATGTCCGGAAATACTGTTCAAAATGCCTTGGATAATGCATTAAAAAAAGAAAAACTTTCCTTTCAAGATGTATCCCTTTGCACAGAGCTTGTTTATGGTTTTTGTAGATATTCAATACGCATTGATGCCATATTAGCTGTTTTTCTCAAAAAGCCAAAAAGTTTGCCATCGCGCATGCGCTGCATATTAGGTTTCAGTGTATACGAAATTTTGTTCTTGGATAAAGTTCCCGTGTATGCAAGCATTTCTACATCTGTGAATAGAATTTCTAAACTTTTCGGAAAGAAAATGGGCGGCCTTGCAAATGCCCTTTTGCGCAAGATATCTCAGGAGACGGAAGCCCTTCTTTCAATAGAATTTTATAAGGAGAGGGCCTCTTTTTACTCTGTTCAGGGCTGGCAATACACCCTATTTGTGCAATCTTACGGTCAAGAAAATGCAGAAAAAATATTGTTTCGCTCCTTGCAGCGTCCTAAAACATGCATACGACTTAATCCCCTTCATGCGCAATATAAGGCATTGTCAGCACAATGTGCACTACATGCGCACACAGAGAAACTTGCTTTCTCGGCCTTTGCATTTTTGGCGAAAAAGCCCCCTACCCTTTTGGGAAAAAGTCTTGATGATTGGCATAGTGAGGGTGCACTTTCGTGGCAGTCCGCCGCATCTCAAGAAGTTCTTTTTCAATGTCTTGCACATGTACCGCGTTTAAGTGAAAGGCCATTTTATGATGCGTGCGCAGGGCAAGGGGGAAAATCTTTTATTCTTTTAGAGCAAGGCAAAAAAGTGCATCTTGCCAGTGATACTTCTTTATTGCGATTAAGGCAATTTAAGAAGACAGCGCAGCGCCTTAATCTCACTTCCCCTCATGTTGTATGTCAATCAGCTTCTGCTCTTTCTTGTATTCCCCATGAAATGAGTATGATATTAGATGTTCCTTGTTCTGGTTTTGGAACTTTAGCGCGGCGTCCTGAAATTCGTATAAGAAGAACTCAGGAAGAAGTCCAACAATACATCTTGCTGCAATCAGAAATTTTAAAAAGTGTTTGGGCGAGCCTTTCTATTTATTCACATATTATATATATCACCTGCACATTGAATCCGGCAGAAAACGAAGGACAAATACAAAATTTTCTTCAAGGAAAGCTTGATGCAAGGCTTGTTTTTGAATGGCAAACGCCCCACTCTCACCCTTGGCTTGAAGGGATGTATGTCGCAGTGATTGAAAAAATTCAAATTTAGCGCTGTTTCACGGGAACTCTTAATGTTTCCCGTGAAACAATATTAAAGCTCACTCTCGTGATTTTCAGGGACTTCTTCATGTGTCCCAATGCCAAGATTTTCTAAGAGGTAGCAAAGTTCGTCATTATTTGTGTAGGTGAAGGTGATACGACCTCTGTCGTTGCTACCAGATATATTTGTTTTAATGGAGAGATGGTCTTGGACCTTTTCTTGTAAATCTTTTAAGTAGCCAGATTTAGATCTTTTTGAAACTTTTGGCTTTGTTTCAATAATTTCTTCTTCGGGTTCTTGGTCATTTTCCCAAGGGAAGGAATTTTTTTCTTTGAAGAACTGGACTGCGGCCTCACTTTCTCTGACTGTGAGATTTTTTTGTAAGATTGCAAGGCGCAAATTTTCTTGAGCATTTGGATTATCGCTTAAGCTTAAGAGCGCGCGCGCATGACCGGCATTTATTCTCCCGAACTGTAAATCGTCTTGTGCGGCTTCTGTTAATTGGAGGAGGCGCAAGGAATTTGCAATTGCGGAACGGCTTTTCCCAAGGCGTGTGGCAAGCTCTTCTTGAGTAATGCCATATTGCTCACGGAGTTTGAACATGGCTTTGGCTTCTTCAATAGGTGTTAAGTCTTCGCGCTGAATATTTTCTATGAGCGCGGCCGCCATAACTTCCGTATCTGAGAGGTTGCGGATAAAAACAGGAACTTCTGAGAGGCCTGCCATGGCTGCGGCGCGCCAGCGTCTTTCACCTGCAACGATTTCGTATTGTGTACTATTAGGCTTTGGGCGTACAAGGATAGGTTGAATAATACCTTGTTGCTTTATAGAATCGCGTAACTCTGCAAGACTTTCGTCTGAAAAATGTTTACGCGGTTGATCTGGATTTGGCGCCATGGAATCGAGGTTTAAAGATGTTGCTTGCGCTTGCTCGCTTTCTTGGCTAGTCTCAGTGCTTCCAAAAAGAGCATCTAAACCTCTTCCCATGCGTTGAATGGAACTCATAAATCCTCACTTATCTAGGAGTTATTATGTCAAAAAAAAATCAATTAAACGAGCCAATCATGTATTTAGTTACACGAGATGGCGAGTGTCACGGTGTCCAACTTTCTCTTGAATTGTGGAAAAAAGTTGAGAGCCATGTAAAAATTGTTGCTCAAAAGTCTCTTACCTCTGCAGAAGATCCTTTTCTAAAGCCGCAAGCTCTTGAAGCTCTTGCTGAGTTAAAAGAGTATTGGGATTTCACATATCCTTATGAGCCGACAGTTCACTGTGAAGCCTGTGGAGTAAGTACAGAAGATTGGGAAAATGACCCAATGCATCCATTCCATTTGACAAATGCAAATATTGGCGGCTTGCTTGTCTTTCTTTGTCGTTGCGGGGCAACTGTCCGTAAAAAACATTTTCACAGAAAGTTTGTTTTTGAGTGCACGCCAAAGGAAGATATTTCTTAATTATCTTGTTTTTGATTGCGGCGCAGTACAACTTCCTTAGCTAGGCGTAAATAGGCGTCCGCGCCCTTTGATTTGATATCGTAGTAAATAATGGACTTTCCGTGACTGGGTGCCTCAGAAAGGCGAACATTTCGAGGCACTACAGTTTCAAAAAGATGGTCTGGAAAGCAGCGGCGAACTTCATTTTTGACTTCTCGAGCAAGTTTATTGCGCATATCATACATTGTCAATACGACGCCAAGAAGGGCAAGTTGTGGGTTGAGGCGTTTTTTGACCTGTTCAAATGTTTGTAAAAGTTTTACAATACCTTCTAGGGCAAAAAATTCGCATTGAAGCGGAACAAGTACTTCACGCGCGGCGCATAATGCGTTAAGTGTTATGAGTCCCAGTGACGGCGGGCAGTCAATAATGATGTATTCAAAATGTTTATCAAGCTCTTGAATGCATTCGCTGAGATAAAATTCTCTTCCGACCTTATCTACAAATTCCAATTCGATGGCGACAAAGTCAGTTGTAGCAGGCAGGATGTGCAGGTATGGTGTGACTGTAGGGATAATATAATCCATAGCATTTTTTGGATTATAGATTGCAGCATAGATGCCGCCATTTATTTTTTCTTGATCAACGCCGAGTCCGCTTGTGCAATTTGCTTGCGGGTCACAATCAAGAAGTAAAACATTTTTTTCCATAACAGCGAGAGATGCAGCAAGATTGATGGCAGTAGTTGTTTTGCCAACGCCACCCTTTTGGTTGGCGATAGAAATTATTCTAGCCACTGGCAACTCCTTTAAGAGTTTGTTTGTGTTTCACATGAAACATTAAGTTAAGGGAACTTCCTTTAACTCTCTTATAAAGTATAATGTAGTGTTTCGTCAATGAAAAAGGCTGCCTGAAAAGATGAATGCCTGTGATGAAATATGGCAGAGAAAATCTTTACTACGCACCTTGAACTTGCTATAATTCTCTTACTAAAAAAATAAATGAGGAATACTATGAAAAAAAACAATCTTTTCTTGTGTAGTGCCCTACTCCTTGCTTTTCTCTTCGCGCCTCTTGGGGTAAGTGCAGAAGAAAAAGCACGCATGAGTGATGCTGAAATGATTCGCGCTCTTGAACGTATCTTTGCAGAACGACCCGACCTTGTTATAAATGTCTTGCGTAAACATAGTGAACTTGTACTTGATATTGCTCAAGAAGGCTCCACAAAAAGAAGAAAGCGTAGTCTTGAAGCGCAATGGCGTAAGGATAGAGCTATCGATAAAGATGTTACTATGGATGGAAGACCCATTTGGGGAGATAAGGATGCACCTATCACAGTTGTAGAATTTTCAGACTTTACCTGCCCATATTGTCAACAGGCTGCAGAAAGCTTGAAATTGATTATGGAAGAATACGGTGGCAAGGTGCGCCTTCTCTTTAAACACACTCCCTTGAGTAGCAGTCCTATTTCAATAATGGCCTCTGAATATGTTATTGCGGCTGGTTACCAATCAGAAACAAAAGCAAAGCGTCTTTATGAAGCGATTTTTTCACAGCGCGCACGTCTCCTCGAAGTGGGTGAACCTTTTTTACAAGAAACGGCAGAAAAACTTGGACTTAATGTGAAAAAGCTTGCTCAAGATGCCGGCAGTAAAAGAACAAAGAATATCATTGAGCAAGATTTGAAAGATGCCGAAGCTCTGGGAGTTGAAGGGACACCGTACTTTCTTGTCAATAATCTTGTAATACGTGGCGCTCTCCCCTATGAGCTTTTTAAGGCCGCTTTTGATTTTGAACTTTCAAAGCAATAACATGTTTTGTCATAAAAAATAATTATAAAAAAAGTGGGAGATATTTCATCTCCCACTTTTTTTATGAACCTTTTTTTGCATTTCTGTTTGTGTCCATCAATAGGTTTTTGTTGTAGGATCCGGCTAGTCGGCTCATCCATGTATGCACTTGTTTTAAGTCGTCTTGGTGAACACTTTCAGAAGCATGAAGCAGTTCTTTCAGTGTTCCAACTTCACCTCGCAAGCGCACATTTTCTTCGCTTGCGCTGTGAGCTTCAGCGGCAAGTTTGCGCATCTCTTCTTGTTGATTTGCAAGTATGCTCAAAGATTGGGCGATACTTTGCATAGCTTGTGTTTGTTGCTCCAAAAGTTTTATGGCAAAATTGGAACCCATCTGCTCTTCGTGTTGGCTTAGCGTATTTGCCTGAAGGTGTTGTAAGGGGGCTTGCTCATGAGAGACAGGATAGGCGGGAACGATGATAGCTGCTTCATTTTCCATGCGTTGTGTGAGAATATTTTCTATAGCATGAGCATTTTTGCCAGATTGCATTTCGTGGATTATCAGAGCAAATATATCGAGTGCTTCAGGCTCATATCGGCGACGTCTTCCTTCTCCCTGTATGGGCAAAAAATTTGAAAAGCGCTTGCTATAATAGCGCATTGTGGACTCTGGTAGAGAGAAATGTTTTGCAATTTGTGTAAGAGTAAGGAGGGGATCGTTGCTGGACATAAAAACTCCGAAAAAAAGGTTGCTTTGTAAAACAACAATATCGCAATCTCTTTCTCCATGCAAGCCCCCTAAAAAAGATGATTAAAATGCTTTTTCCACAAGAAAGTTGTGGTCTTGCGTTGAAAAAGCAATGGCAGAAACATATGAAGAATAAATACTCTCCAAATATTTCTGCCATTATTTTAGTTGATGATGCGCCTCACAGTGACAAGTTTTGGTTTCCAATAACTGCTGAGACTCTCAACTCGCACACGCGAACCAGAACTTGGGCTATGGATAAACTTATTGTTTCCTGCATAAATGCCAGTGTGATAACTTCTGGAATTTTTGCTCATACGAAAGACAACAATATCCCCTGCCCTCGCCCTTTTACTTGAAACCGATTTTCCTGTGCGTGCTTGGTCCGTAGTCACTCGAGGTACGGTAATGCCGTGTTTTTTGTACGCCCACCAGATAAGACCTGAGCAGTCAAATCCCTTACTCGGGGATTCACCGCCAAACTTATACTTCTTTCCTACTTGGCTTTGTGCTGTTTTTGCAACATCACTGCCGCTAGCATCTCCTTTGTACTGACTTGTTTTTGTGCCACAAGCAGTTAAAAGTGTCATGAGAATGCAAAGCAGTAAGAAGCGGAGGAGGTACAAATTTTTTACGTGTAAAAAATTTACCATGGCAATTTCCTCGTTTTTGTTCTGAGAACACTTCCTAAGGTTAAAAGCAATTAACATGCCAAGAGTATTTGTTTTTTTGAGAAAATTACATGAAAAAATTTATCATACTTAATTATAAAATAAATAACTTTAAAAGTTCTTTAAAGAATAAAAATACAATAATTTAAACCATTCTTGACTTGCAAATTTTTTAAGAAAACGGCATTTTTTACAGGCGAGAACATGCTGCACCGTGCTCTTGTTGCATATACTGTACATTCAGCAGTAAGGTTCGAACTATCGTTTCAATAAATATCGCTTTGAATTTTCTTAATGTAGGGTATCTATGATCAAGAATTTTTTCCGTATAGCATTGTTACTTATTCTTCCCCTTCTTCTTGTGACTCATGGTCGAGAGCTATGGAATGAAGCAAAGGTTTATATAGAATCCGTGCAACTCGAAGGGATCATAAGCAAGATAACTTCGTTTGAAGTGTTACCAGAAATTTCTTCTGAAGAGGATGAGGAGAGTGTCTCGTCTGCTCCGGATACTCAGCTTAGTGAAGTGCCACCAGCTATGCCCGTCCCTTCAGAAAGTCATACGGCGTCTGAGCCGCCTGACCCAATCGAGGCACGAAGCGCCGATGCAGATGAACACGATCTACAAGAGCCTCTCCCCTCACGAGGTAGGTCGGTTGTCGTTCCTCGTATGCCAACTTTGCCGGAACCTGCCCCCTTGGTGGCTGAAGAATTAAGTACCACGACAGAAGATGCGACAGAGGATTCTATAAAAGCAGATGACCCTATGGGCGAGACTGTTACCACAGGAGATGCTGAGGAAGAGGCATCGCCTGAAGACCCTACCATTACGATTAGTAAATTTGTTGGTAAGGGAGATACATTCAGTGAAATTGTCGATCCTTATGTCAGTGCGTCCGAGGCACGCCGTTTTGTGGATGCGGCAAAAGGTCTTTTTTCCTTCAACCGCTTCCGTCAGGGTCAGCCTTATACATTGGTTTACGATGATGTGACGGATCGTCTTTTGCGCTTTGAGTACGAAATAAATCGCACAGAGAAACTTGTTGTTCAAGATATGGGAGAAGAAGAAAAGGCGAAGGCGAGTATTCAAGAGATAATTTACGATAAAGAACTGGCCTTGGTTGAAAATACGATTGTGAGCAATTTATTTCTCTCTATGGAAGATGTCGGTGAGACACCGCAACTTGCGCTTGTGGTTGCGAATCTTTTTGCATGGGATATAAACTTCATTCGAGATATTCAGCTAGGTGATTCTTTTTCCATCTTGGTTGAAAAATTGTATCGTAATGGTGAATTTAAGGGATACGGCAAAACGCTTGGCGCGACATTTACAAATTCCGGCAAGAAATACGAAGCCTATCGTTTTGTCGATTCTAGCGGACACGCTGCCTACTATGGCGCTGACGGTAAGAACTTGAAAAAGGTTTTGCTGCAATCGCCGCTCTCATTTACCCGTGTAACTTCTGGTTATACAAAGAGTCGTAAACATCCAATTTTTGGAGACTATCGTGCGCACCTTGGTATTGACTATGGCGCTCCTCATGGGACACCCATTATGGCTGTGGGCGATGGTGTGGTGACACGTATTGGCTGGGTTGGCGGATATGGCAAGCATATTGTCATCCGTCACAACAAAAGTCTTGAGTCATTATATTCGCATATGTCACGATATGCGAGTGGTTTGAAGAAGGGGTCAAGGGTCAGCCAAGGTCAAGTTATAGCCTATGTGGGCAGTACCGGTTATTCTACTGGTCCGCATTTAGATTTTCGTTTGCGTCAGAACGGCAAATTCATAAATCCCACTAAAGCAATCAATCCGCGAGCGGAAGAGTTGGCCAAGAAGGAAGCCGCGGCATTTAAGGAGCAAGTCGCTTCTATTCGTGCCTATATGGAAGGTGAAAAATCCCTTGAGCATTATACGGCGCAATCAGAGGAGAAGGAGAGGTAAAAATCTGAATTTACTCTAAAGAAAATCTTATTGTGCCCGATAGTTTAGTAGAGCGTGTTCTTATAACATGCATCACACTTGACCATGGGGGATACTCTATGTTTTTGAAAATAAATACAATAACTGGCAGATTTTTTTCGCTCCGCACGCCGCTTCTTGCTGCGGGGATGACGATATTGTTGAGCACTCCTGTGTGCGCACAGGGTTATGGGCGTTATATTTCAAACTCCCCCATGGGGGCAGGCTCCAATGCGAGCTTAGAAGAAGTATGGATGAAGCATGGAGGTGCGCGCTTACAATTTGACGCACTTATGGGACCAATCCAAGTCAATACAAATGGCAGGCCATGGCGTGACCCTGCAATGGTTAATTATCTTCCACCACTTTTTCCTAAAAAGCGAGGCGCGCGCCCACATGCCCCGACGGTAAGAGAGCCTAAGAGACCAGACCCTGCGGCAGCATCTACAATGCCGCCAAATTCTTCACCGCGTCCGGCGATTGCACCGCAACCTGCCGCAACAGCACCGATAAAACCTTTAGAGCCTGCGCTGCAAACATCTGAAAATACGAGTGGTTCCGGAAGTCTTGGATCGCCCTACTCAGGTCCAGCACCCACAACTCCTGAAGCTGCGCAAAATGGCGATGCTCTCAGTACAACACCACAAGCAAGTCCAAAAGTTAATCAAGATCCTTTCCATTACCATTAAAATTCTTTTTTTTGTGGGGGAGGAAGGGGAAAACTTT
>CAYJHT010000001.1:14110-24582 GCA_964369615.1 uncultured Desulfovibrionaceae bacterium | reverse complement strand
GGGGGGAAACTTTTTTTTCCTAAAAAAAGTTTCCCCCCACAAGTCTTTCAGAAAAAACAAAAAACAAAAAACAAAAAACAAAAAAATAAAATACCAATTTTCAACGGCCTGCAAAGCGCCCTGAACCGTGCCCCATGCGATTGACATCAGCCTCTTGAAAGGAATCAAGCGTATATAATCGAATTTTGTTGCTACGCGGAAATTCTCGCTTTAAAAGAGTTTTTAGAAGGCGTTTTATCTTTTCGGCACTTTGCCCTTCCCAGACTTCTTCGTGAAAGCCACGCTCAATGACTGTAAATGTGTCATTGCCTGTGCAAATAATAGCGACAGAACGATTGCGCTTGAATGTTCGCATGTCAAGACACTGACCTGTTTGCAACTTGCCAAGTCGCTCCATAACAGCGGGAATAATTGTTGTTTTGTCATTCATTTTTTGCGGAGCCGTATAGTGAATGTTTATTTGTTTATAGCAAGTAATTCCGAAATATGCGTAACAGTTATATGGTGTCCTTCCTTTTCTGCGCCGCCGCGCAATTGCATGAGACAGCCGGGGCAGTCGACGACAAGGTGGGAAGCGCCTGTTGCTGCGATATTGTCGAGTTTTATTTTGAGGAGATTCTTAGAAATATTTGGAAATTTAAGAGAATAGGAGCCGCCAAAGCCACAACACAGTTCTTCTTCCTTGCAGGGAAGGTAGTTGGCTGTATATTCGATGAGGGCGCGCGGTTCCTTGCTGACACCAAGGCCGCGGCAGAGATGGCAAGCGGCGTGATAGGTGACTTTTTTGTCGCTTTTGCTGAAATCCTCTTGGGTGAGGGCAAGTATATTATGTACAAAGGAGCTGAAGTCTGTGATTTTTTCCACGAATGCGGCGCATTGTGCTCTTGTGCTTGCGTCTGTGTGTGCGTCATTGTGTATGAGGGAGGTGTAGTTATGGCGCAGATGGGAAGCGCAAGAGGCGCAGAGGGTGACGATGGCATCGTAGTTGTGGGCGTTGAAGGCGTGAATATTTTGTCTGGCAATGGCGAGAGAGGCCTCCTTTTGCCCCATCATGTCGAGGGGCAGGCCGCAACAGCTTTGTTGCATGGGAAAGTCGACAGCCACATCATGTTGTGTAAAGAGGGTGACGGCGGCTTGTAGTTGTTCGGGATAGACGAAGTCTTGAGCGCAGCCTGCAAAGAGGGCGATTTTGAAGCGTGGGCGTGTGAGTTTAGGCTGAATTTGTGGGAAGAGCGCACGAAAGGATGTTTTTGCTATGGCAGGCAAGGTTTTAAAACGGTGTTTCCCGAAAAAAATGTGAGGCAAGTGGCGCTGATAGGCGCTGCCGCCTGTGAGGGGCAGTTGTGCGTACTTGGCGCATTTTAGGAGCGTATGGAAGAGGGTTCTGTTTTTCATAACTGCGCTGAGCAAGGTGCCTTCGATGGGACTTCCTTCTTCGTCGAGGAGGCGTGCGCGTATTTCACGAATGAGTCGAGGCAGGTCGATACCGCCTGCGCAAATATGTTTGCAGGCTTCGCAATTGATACAATTTTGCGCCAGTATCTGTGCTTTTTTCTTGTCGTGGAAAAAATAGGTGAGGATGAGGCCTATGGCACCAATATAAATGTGCCCCATACGGTGCCCGCCAACGAGTCTGTAGACGGGGCAGACATTGGCACACGCGCCGCAGCGCACACAGCGAAAAACTTGCGAGAAGAGTGGGTCTTTGGCGATGGCAGTGCGGCCATTGTCTAAAAAGACGATATGGACTTCTTTCTGAGTGTGTGCGTAGCTACCTGCGCCTGTTATCCATGTGACATAGGCGGTGAGGAGTTGTGCTGTGGCATTACGGGGCAAGATTTGCAGGATATTCATAGCATCGTCGAGGGTGGGGATGAGTTTGTCAAGACCTGCAAGGACGACATGTACGCGCGGTAGCGTTGAGACAAGTCGGGCATTGCCTTCATTGGTGCAAAGGCCGATACTGCCCGTCTCGACCACGCAGAAATTGGCGCCGGTGATGCCCATATCTGCGGCAATAAATGGAGAGCGCAGTTCGCGTCTTGCAAGCTTGACAAGGTGGTCAACGTCATTGTCTTCGTGTTGTCCTGTCACCTTTGAAAAGTCGTCGGCAACTTCGGAGCGTGAAAGATGTATGGCGGGCATGACCATGTGTGAGGGGCCTTCGCCGCGCAATTGAATAATATATTCGCCAAGGTCGGTTTCATCTACGCGAATATTTTCGGCCTCAAGGTGGGCATTGAGCTGGATTTCTTCACTGGTCATGGACTTAGACTTGGCAACGCGTGTGACCTTGGCATTCTTGGCGATGCGTGTGATGATTTCATTGGCGTGCGCGGCTGTGGCGGCGCGGTGAACGATGACGCCCTTGGCTTCAGCGTTTTGCTTAAAGGCCGTATAGAGCGCTTCAATATTTTGCGCAACAGAATCTTTCACTTGCGCAATGTTCTTAATGATTTCGGGAGCGTTGATGTGCGTAAAGACGTGGTCTCTGTTTGCTTTGTAGGCCACCGCAAAATTGTTCAAGGTTGTGCGTAGAAAAGTATTTTCTAAGGCGGAGTCTATATCGTGTGTGTATTGTTTCTGTGTTTTTGGTGTCTTGTGCATTGGCGTCCTCCAACGACCTTGGTGAAAAAGTCTTTCTGTGCTTTTTAACAATGGGCTATAATAATGACATGTTGTTCTAGCGGGCCGTGGACGCCTACGGCGGGGACGCGCTCAATGTCGGCTGTGCGGCTAGGGCCTGAGATAAAGGTAGAGTGGGCGCTAGGCTCTTGCTGCATACGCCGTAGTATGGGGGTCGTATGAAAAAGATCCGGATATATAGTGGATTCTTTTACTATAAGGATACAAATGTCACTTAGCATGGTGGCGAGACGCTTTTCTTCACAATCAGCATTGACGAGGCAGGTGCCGGACGCTGCTATGGCGCATTCTGCGACAGTGAAGCCGATATCCACACCTGTAAGGTATGCACGAAGCCCTTTGTCGATGCATTTGTGACCTTGTACGACGCAGGCTTTGTCAAGCTTGTCATAGAGTTCTTGTGTGAGGCCGGGAGCTGTGACGATACGTTGTACGGATGTTGCGGGACTTTTGTCTGATGTATGTGTTTTTTTGCTTAGTATGTCGCACGGTTTTTTGGCTGCTGTTATATGCAGCACATAGTCGATGGCTTCGTCCTCCGTGTTGACGATGACGACGTGAGCACCCACCACGGCAGCTTTTGCACAAAAGGTTTCGACAATGTTTTCATGGCTCATGCAGGGCCTTCCTCTCTATTGCGGCGAAAAGGTGTTTTGACAAGTATGCAGGGATGTGGGGGAGTTTTTAAAATTCTCCCCCTTCCCATTGATTTTTAAAGAGTTTATGTCTTGTCAGTGGGTTTTTTCTGCATGACTCGCGTATTTTGGGGCACATCTTGCGTTACCCAGACATTGCCGCCTATAACTGCGCCCTTGCCGATTGTGATACGCCCTAAAATTGTCGCTCCTGCGTAGACGGTGACATTGTCTTCGAGGATTGGGTGGCGTGCTATGCCTTTTGTCAGTGTTCCGTCCGCTTCTTTTGGGAAGGAGAGCGCGCCAAGGGTGACGCCTTGATAGAGACGACAGCCGCGACCTATGACACTTGTTTCGCCGATGACAACGCCTGTGCCGTGATCTATGAAGAAATCCTCTCCGATAGTGGCGCCGGGGTGTATGTCGATGCCAGTTTTTGAGTGTGCTTTTTCCGAAATCATACGTGGTATAACGGGCACTTTGAGTTTGTACAGTTCGTGTGCAATGCGGTGATGGGTCATGGCGAGAAGGGAGGGATAGCAGAAAATTGTTTCACCTGCGCTGGTGGCGGCGGGGTCGCCTTCGTAGGCGGCTTGTGCATCTGAGACAAGCAGGCGGCGAATATCAGGCAGGGCTTCCATAAATGTTGTGGCGACAAGTGCCGCGTCATCGGCACAGTTTTGACATGCTTCAAGGCTATCTTCACAGGCAAAGCAAGAGCCGCAGCGAATTTGTTCGCGCAACAGATGATATATTGAATCAAGGTTAGCTGCAAGGTGCGAGCGCAAAGAGTGTCGCCGTATGTGTGATGTGCCAAAAAAACCTGGAAAAATAGCGGCTTGAAGTCTTTGTAGTATTTCTTCCATGACGAGACCGGACGGCATAGCAGACTTTTGTGCGGGGCTGTGCCATACGGCGTCAAGGGATTGAGGCGTACACAATTTTTCTACAACATTGTTTAAGAAATCAAGATTTTCTTCTATATCTTTCACGTGCTGTCATCTCCTAAAAAAATAATACTTTTTACGAGGGGGAGTATATGAAAAATTCTCTGCTTTGTCTTCAAAAAAAGGGCTTCTATTTTAACAGGAAAAAATTATTCGGCTATTCTTAAGAGGCTTTAGCGCTTGTTTCTCAATAAAGAATTTTTTTCCATTTTATCTCTGGTCATTAGGTGGAAAATAATGTATAGGAGTGGGCGAACGGTGCAAGATGGGTATATAGGTCGCAAGTGTGTGTAAAAATAATGCCAGTTTGGATGCTTTTTTATTCTTGTGACGACCATATAATGTATGCTGCACGTACTTCGCTAACATTCTCAGATCAGGTTTTACGCTTAGGATAAAAAAATGCCAGATACCGACAAAAATGCCTTAGAAAGCATTGAGGCAAGCGCACAGGACAATGCGCAAGAGTGTGTTTTTTCCCAACATTCAGCGCAAGAAAAGAAGCAAATTAATTTCTATGTGGGGAGTATTATCGTTCTCCTTTTTCTTGTTGTAGGTGCGTCACTTGCCTATATTTCCTATGGTATCCACCACGACGTTCGGGACGCAGCCGTACAGCATGCGCGTATTGCCTTTAATAAGGATATTATTTACAGGCGCTGGAATGCCCTTATGGGCAGTGTGTATGTACCCGTCTCTGAAAGAGTGCAGCCGAATCCTTGGCTTCCGCCGAAAGATTTGATTATTCCCGGGCCAAATGGTGTTGAGCTTACGAAGGTCAATCCGGCCTATATGAACCGCCTTGTTTATGATATTGAACGCGAGGGCAACGGTGTTACGGGTCGTATCATAAGCTTAAACCCTTTGCGCCCAAAGAATGTCCCCGATCCTTGGGAAGAAGTTGCTCTGAAGCGAATGAAAGCTGAAGATGTCCGTGAAATTTCTGAGGAAATCACCATCGACGGTGAGAGTTATATGCGCTTTATTGCGCCCTTGGATGTCGAGCAAAGCTGCATGCCTTGCCACCAGCATCAAGGCTACAAGGTGGGCGAACAGCGCGGCGGTATCAGTATCACCGTCCCTATGCGCGATCTTACAGAAGACGAATTTAGAACCTTTCTTGAGCTTATAGGCGTGTCACTCTTGGTGACATTTATCTGCTCGGTATTCTTTATACTAGGCGGCAAGCGCCTCAAGGCGCAAATCCGCAAACGCGATGCTGCAGAAGCGAAGCTGCGTCATTTCACAAACCGCTTGCAGCACGAAATTAAAGCAAAGCACGCCTCTATGCGCGCTGCAGAACGTGCAAGTCAAAGCAAAAGTGAATTTTTGGCAAATATCAGTCATGAGGTGCGCACGCCTCTTAACGGCATTTTGGGCATGACGGAACTGCTTTTGCGTACAGAGCTTGACGATGAGCAATCCTCAATGGCGGCGACCATCAAGGCCGCGGGCAATAATCTTTTGAGCGTGCTTAATGATATTTTGGACTTTTCAAAGATTGAAGCTGGCAAGATGCACATTGAAAAGCAGCCCTTTACACTGCGCGACGCCGTGTTTGATGTTATGAAAAACCTTGCGCCTATTGCCTATCCGAAAAAGCTTGAAATGCTGGTGAATATTTCACCGCATGTGCCAAGTGCTGTGCTTGGCGATGTTTTACGCTTGAGACAAGTTTTACTGAACCTTGTGGGCAATGCTATTAAGTTCACGGATTATGGCGAGATCGTTGTTTCTGTGCGCGTGGTAAGTCTTGATGATGACGTGACACGTTTGCACTTTTCCGTGTCTGATACAGGTATAGGTATTGCGAAGGATAAGCTGGAGAGTATTTTCTCTGCATTTGAGCAAGCAGACGCTTCTACTACACGCAAATACGGCGGCACAGGGCTTGGACTTGCTATTTCTTATAAGCTTGTGAACCTTATGGGTGGACGTTTGCAACTTGAAAGCGAGCTTGACAAGGGCAGTACCTTCTTCTTTGAGCTTGAAATGCCTCTCACAGAGAGTATGCCGCCGCCGAATATTATGGCTTCTACAGAAATATTGCGCGGTCTCCATACGCTTGTTGTCGACGATAACGAGACAAACCGCACTATTATGCTTGAACAGCTCAGCTCATGGGGTATGAATCCCATAGAGTGCGCCAGTGCTGACGAGGCTTTGCGCCTCTTGCGCGTGGCTGCAAATTCCTATGATCCCATAAATCTCATCCTTTCTGATTTACAAATGCCGGAGAAGGACGGAGTGGACTTTGCAAGCGCACTTAAGCGCGAGCCTTCATTGGCAGAAATTCCTGTCATCCTTCTTTCTTCCGGCGAGCTGGCCAAGGATACACCGAGCAATCTTTTTGCTTATGTGCTTTCAAAGCCTGTCCGTCCTTCTGATTTGCTTCAGGCTATGGCTACGGCTGTAAGCCATGAAGAGAGCGTCAGCATCAAGGAAATAAAAAAGAAGGAGGCGCAGGAGCAGTCGACTATTTCCTTAAAAATACTCCTTGTGGAAGATATGGAAATGAACCAGCTTGTGGCTACGCGTATGCTCCACAATCTCGGGCACGATATCGCTGTAGTGGGGAACGGGGAACAAGCGCTTGAGGTGCTTTCGCGCGAAAGCTTTGACCTTGTCTTTATGGATATACAAATGCCTGTTATGGATGGTCTTCAAGCGCTCAAGCATATACGCGATAAGGAGCGTAAGGAAGGTAAGAACGCGCATATGCCTGTTGTTGCCATGACTGCCAATGCCTTGAAGGGGGATAGGGAAACCTATATCGAGGCGGGTATGGATGATTATATCGCAAAGCCCCTCACTATGAACAGTGTCAATGATGTGATTAATATTATTATCGATCGCTTTGACCTTATAAATACAAAAAACAATAAGGGAGCGCATGCGCCTGTCAAGGAGGCCGCACCGCCGTCATTGCTTGACAAAGCACAAGATTCTGGTATCATGCCTCCGTTAGATGCAGATTTCCTTGAAAGATCGTTTGCAGACGACAGGGATCTTGCTGAGCAAGGCATCAAGATTTACTTGCGTGACTTACAACAGCAATTAAAGGAAATACGTCACGCGATCATTCAAAACGACAATGCCACGCTGACCGCCAGTGCGCATGCGCTTAAGGGATTGACGGGCTATTATTCGAAGTCAGAAATGTATACGTCGTGCTTACATTTGGAAACTATGGGACGCGAACAAGCGCTTCCGCAGCGTATCCAAGAAGCGACGCAACAGATGCTTATGTTAGAAGAACACGCTGGCTTACTGCAAGAAGCGATGCTGGCATTTTTAGAAAAGTAGGATCACATGCGGATTGTTATTGCAGAAGATCAGGAAATGGGGCGTCTTATCCTTGCGGGGCATTTACGCCGCTGGGGACATGATGTCATTGAAGCTGCCCATGGGGACGAAGCCTTTCACGCGATTATCAACGCAAAAGAAGGCGTTGACATGCTCATCACAGACTGGAATATGCCTGTTATGGACGGTTTGGAACTTGCGAGGCGTGTGCGCGATTATAGCTCAGGTCACCACTATATATATATTATACTCTTGACAGGACGCGGTGAGTTTAACGACAGGCTTGAAGGTTTTTCCGAAGGCGGCGTCGATGACTATATGGTCAAACCTTTTGACGGTTCAGAACTGCATATGCGCATCCAAGTGGGTAATCGCGTCATCAATGCTGAACGCATGCAGAGAGAGGTGAATATTCATCTTCAAAGCATGGTGCGTGAGCAGACGGCTCTTATCCGCAAGACACAAGAAGAAATTGTCAATCGACTTTCCACGGCGTTGCGCTTCCGTGACGGTGATATGGGCGGATATGTCTATCGTATAGGCCCTTTGAGTGCTGCGATGGGCAAGCTTCTTGGTTGGGACGCTGCGCGCATTGATACAATTAAGTGCGCTGCTCCTTTGCTTGATATTGGCGAGCTTGCGACTCCGGACGCGCTTTTGCGCAAGGGGGACAGCCTGACAAATGAAGAATTTGACGCCATTAAAAAGCATGTGGAGGTTGGGGCGAGCATGCTGTCCGGTTCGCATAATCCGGTCATTCAGATGGCGGAAGTCATTGCCAGATGTCACCATGAAAAGTGGGATGGATCGGGCTATCCGCGCAGACTGTGTGGCGAGCAGATTCCTATTGAAGCGCGTGTTGTGGCTATTGCCGATGTCTTTGATACTCTTCTTTCGAGCCGTGCTTATAGGCCGGGTTTTCCGGAGGAGAAGGTGATTGAGATGATGACGGAAGAAGTGGGAGAGCGTTTTGACCCGCATCTTTTTAACATCTTTGTCGAAAATCTTGAGCAGATTAAGGAATATGTCAACGCACACTTGCCTCGTGGCGGCAAAAGTCAACGTCTTTCTTAACTGTATGAATGAGCACGCTTTTTGTATGGTGCTTGTGACCTTTGCGACAAAGGAGCAGGCGCAAGAAAGTATTGACGCTGTGCTTGAAAATTCTCTTGCGGCCTGCGCTCAAAGCCTTGATATCCATAGTCAATATATGTGGAAGGGTGAGCGCTGCCGCCAAGGTGAAGTCCTTGTGCTTTTTAATACGCGTTGGGTGCTCTATGACGCGCTTGAAATGTGTATTCGTCGTTTGCATCCTTATGAAGTGCCCCAGATTATTGCGTTGGGCATCGACAAGGCACTGTCTGCCTATGCCCAATGGATTGAAGACGTCACGGTCTCATCGTAAATTTTTCTTTCGAGTTCTTTTTGCTCTTTTGATGTATGAGTTGCGCAAGCAACTTTTTTTGTTTTAAACACAGAAGCCTTCATGTGCGTCTTGCCTTGAAGGAATTTTTGTGGCCTTCGCTGCGTGTATCGGGCGACAAATGACGAGAAGGATATTTTTTTATCTCTTTGAAATATAGGAACTTTATTGACCCATAGGGCGAGGCGTGCTAGTGCTTTTTGTGAATGTGCGCCTGTATGTGTTTGTATGGATTGTGGGGAAGGAGTCAGGGTGTATATTTATATATAAAACTAGGTTCATATAAGGAATATACCATGAGCGATCTCATCTTAAAACAGCCGTCTGCGGGCGAAAATGTCCGTGTAGCTCCTGAAAATATCACTTCCATTACGCTTGATTTTACGCCGGATAGCGCGACTTTGAGTCGTGAAGGTCAGGATCTTGTCCTTGGTTTTGACAATAATGCCACTGTAAGTATTGAGGGATTTTATGAACATCACGATGCCGAAACATTGCCGGACTTTGTGATTGGTGAAAATATTGTTTCCGGCACAGATTTTTTTAGTGCATTTGCAGAGGATTTGTTGCCTGCGGCGGGGGAGGATGTAGCTGACGCCTTTCGTTCGTGGACATTTGAGCAAGGGGAGCTTTTAGAGGGGCTTGAGCGATTAGAACGTCTTGACCAAGAGTATGTAGACGGATGGAAGGAACTTGAGGAGCGTTTTTTTTCGGATGAGAACGTGTCTGATGTCTCAGAGACGGACGAAACGGAGTCTGCGGCGGCTCCTGAGAATGTCGCCCCTGTTTTTGAGATGGAAGCGCCGTCTTTGTCTGTCGTAGAGGCAGGTGTTGGGGTGGGTGCTGAGAGCAATGCGGAGGAGCAGGGCGTACCTGTTGCCACAGGTCGCTTTGTCGCTGAGGATGTCGACGGCGATGCACTGAGCTATGCCCTTGTGGATGCTGACGCAGACGGGAGTATGGATGACAGTATTACGGGTATTTATGGAACGCTGACCTTGTCGCCGGATGGCAACTTTACCTATGTGCTTGACAATGCCGACGCCGACACGGACGCCTTGAATAAGGGGCAGAGCGTGTCTGAGACATTCACGATAAGCGTGAGTGATGGTCGAGGCGGTTTTGCGGAACAGGATGTGAGTGTTACTATTACAGGCACAAATGACCAGCCCATTATTGCTATTGACGCGCAGGATAACACGGTCACAGAGGACAGCGGCGACGTAACAGCCTCAGGCCTCATCAGCGTTGCCGATGTGGACGCGGACGGTGACAGCCTCGCAGAGCAGACACTCAGCGTGACCAATGAATACGGGGGGCAGTCTGCAGAAAGCGCAGGCGGCAATGTGTCTTATGAGGGCGAATATGGAAATATCGTCATTGACGGGCAGACAGGCGAATATACCTATACGCTCGGCGTCACCGACGCGCAGAAGGAACGCGTTGATGCTCTCGGCAATAATGACGCGCCGCAAGAGCTTTTCACCATCCGCACGACAGACGCGCACGACGCCT
>CAYJHT010000001.1:0-14010 GCA_964369615.1 uncultured Desulfovibrionaceae bacterium | reverse complement strand
ATACCTATACGCTCGGCGTCACCGACGCGCAGAAGGAACGCGTTGATGCTCTCGGGAACAATGACGCGCCGCAAGAGCTTTTCACCATCCGCACGACAGACGCGCACGACGCCTTCACAGAACAAGACATTTCCATCACAGTACAAGGGACGAATGACGCGCCGGATATTCAGGTCGAACACTCTGTGCTGCATGTGGATGTCACAGAGGCAGGTGTCAAGGATGAAAATTCGGCCTTTGACGGAGCGCCCACAGCGACGGGACACATCACTGTCACCGACGTGGAAGGCGACAGCCTCACATATACATTTACAGACGAAAGCGTCACACAGCAAGGCAAGTATGGCAGTCTCACCCTGCATGACGACGGCTCCTATACCTATACGCTTGACAATGCCGACGCGGATACGGACAGCCTCAGCGCAAGCCAACAAGCGACAGAGTCCTTCACTATCCGCGTCAGCGACGGGCAAGGCGGCTTTGCGGAGCAAGACGTGAATGTGAACATTACAGGCACAAATGACCAGCCCATTATTGCTATTGACGCGCAGGATAACACGGTCACAGAGGACAGCGGCGACGTAACAGCCTCAGGCCTCATCAGCGTTGCCGATGTGGACGCGGACGGTGACAGCCTCGCAGAGCAGACACTCAGCGTGACCAATGAATACGGGGGGCAGTCTGCAGAAAGCGCAGGCGGCAATGTGTCTTATGAGGGCGAATATGGAAATATCGTCATTGACGGGCAGACAGGCGAATACACCTACACGCTCGGCGTCACCGACGAACAAAAAGCGCGTGTTGACCTTCTCACAAATGGCGAAAATCCCAAGGAACAGTTCACCATCCGCACAACAGACGCGCACGGCGCCTATACAGAACAGTCCGTTGACGTGCTCGTGCGCGGCAAAAATGACAATCCCGATATCGAAAGCGCCGACACATGGCTCAGCGTCACAGAGGCAGGTCTTATACTTGGCGGCAATGTGCCCACAGACGGCGATCCCACAGACGGCGGACGCATCACCGCCAGCGACGCCGAAGGGCAAGACATAAGCTTCCACCTCGCAGGCGCTGACGACAATGTGCGCCACAGCGAATACGGAACATTCACCCTCAATGACGACGGCTCCTACACATATACTCTCAACAATGAGCATCCCGACGTGCAAGCGCTCAATCCGGGCGAAGTGACCCAAGAGCAATTCACTGTCAATGTACAAGACAGCGCAGGCGGCGTCACAAAACAAGTCATTCGCGTCAATATCAGCGGAACGAACGACGCGCCCACCATCGGCATTACGCCCCACGACAACCATGTTATGGAAAACAGCCCCGATCGCCGCGCTTCCGGTCAAATAGCCATTGCCGATAAGGACAGCGACGACGACTTCCTCACAGAGCAGACCCTCAGCATCGCTTTTGACAAGGAAGGCGAAAGTGGCAACGCGTCCGCAGAACACGCAGGCGGCGACGTGGTGCTTGAAGGACTCTATGGCACCATCACGCTCGACGGTGTCAGCGGCGCCTACATATACACACTTGTCGCCACGCCGGAACAAGCGGCGCGCGTCGAAGCACTCAAGAGCGACACTTATACAGAGGACTTCACCATCCGCACCACCGACGCACACGGTGCCTACAGCGAAGAAATACTGTCTATAAATATCACAGGTAAGAACGACGCGCCCGATATCCACGCCGAAAGCTCCGTCCTCAGCGTGCATGTGACAGAAGAAGGCGTGCAAGAGAATGAGGGCGACCCAAACGCCGCCTTTGCCGGCACACCCACAGCCGCGGGCGTCATCGTGGCCTCGGACGTAGAAGGCAGCGATGTGACTTTTTCCCTTGTGGGTGGAACAGCCGACAACGCAGAAAGCAGCAGCCTGACCGGCGTCTACGGAACCCTCACCCTCAATGCCGACGGCACATATTCCTATGCGCTCGATAACACAGACGTTCACACTCAGCTCCTTGAAGCAGGCGCGCAAAGTCAAGACATATTCCGCGTACAAGTCAGCGACGGTGAAGGCGGCGTCACCGTGCAAAGCATCGTTGTACATGTGGGCGGAACCAACGACAAGCCCGAACTCGCTGCGATCAGTAATGACAGCGACGTGCGCGAGAATAGTATTGATATGCTTGCATCCGGCGTGCTCGTTGCAACAGATGCCGACGGCGCCGTCATTGCTGACCAAGTTATCAGTGTTGACGGTGTGAGTGCCGCAGCGGCGGGGGAGAATGTCACTATCGAAGGCGAATACGGCAATATCACATTCTACGGTGACACGGGCGCGTATCTCTATACCATGGGAGTCACGGAGGAACAGCAGAAGAAGGCGGCGGCGCTGGACAATGGGGAAAGCGCGATGGAGTCCTTTGATGTTCGCGTTACCGACGAACACGGCGCCTTTGCCGATACGGGCGTCAACATCACTGTCCACGGCAATGGCAGAGGCGGTCAGTGCGACGTGCGGCGCGAGGCCGTCGTCATTGACCTTGAAGCTACAGAAGCAGGCGTGCGCGACGACGGACATACACAAGACGAAGGCGTCCCCCTGACGCAAGGGTATATCTTGCCCGCCAACGCGCACAGCAAGGTGCAAAGTCTTCGTCTTGAGACGGATACTGGCGACAGCATGACCCACAAGGGCGAATATGGCACACTCACCCTCAATCCCAATGGCACCTACATTTATATACTCGACAATGCCGACACAGACAGCGCCGCCCTCAGTCGCGGCGAACAGGCGATGGAAACTTTTAGCATCAAAGTACAGTATAAGGACGGGAGCGTGGGCACTGAAGACGTGCGCGTGACCGTGACAGGCACAAATGATAAGCCCATATTGACGGTGACATCGCCGCCTGCGCTATTAACAGAAGACGATATCGAAAGCGGCATGGACACAAGCCTCAGTGGACAAATTGACGTTCACGATGCCGACGCGGACGCGGATATTGCCACAAGCCTCTTCCGTATCAATAATAGCGAAGCTGCCGCCGCAGGGGAGGACGTCAGCTTTGAAGGGATATACGGCACCCTTATCATTAACGGCAGCACAGGGGAATATACCTATACCGCGGGCGCCACGGCGCAACAATCGGCGCGGCTTAACAGCCTTGCAGAAGGTCAAGAGGCTACGGAGGATTTCGTCATCCGCACTACAGACAGCCACGGCGCCTTCGGTGAAACACCTCTGCCGGTGACGGTGCAAGGGAGCAATGATGCCCCTGTTATCAACGCGTCGTCGTCGGTACTGGAATTGGCAGTGCGCGAATCTGGGCTTGAGGGAGCAGGCCTTCCCGTGACGCAGGGCTTTGTGATTGCCTCGGACGTCGATGGTGACTCCTTACGCTTTAGCGTGCAGGGGAGTGACGCGGAAGGAGAACAAGCGCAAGAAAACAACGGCGAACAACTCGCACGCGGCACCTACGGCACTTTGACACTCTACGCCGACGGCTCCTATGTCTATACTCTAGACAATACAGACGCAGAGACGGAGGGCATCGCGTCGGGGGAGCAAGTACAAGATCTGTTCACCGTAACAGTGCATGACGCACACGGCGGCACGCATGAGCAAACACTCACCGTCACCGTGACTGGCAATAATGACGGCCCCGTAGTCAACAGCGAAATGTCTACCCTTAGCCTTGAGCTTGTGGAAGACGGAGTTCTGGACGGCGAATTTTTCGCAGGTACGCCCTTTGCAGAGGGGCGCGTCATCGTGTCAGATGTGGACGGCGACGCCCTCAGCTATACCCTCGTGGGTGGCAGTAATAATATGCAGGACGGACGCTTTGGGACGCTGATTTTGAACGATGACGGTAGTTATAGCTATACGCTCAACAATGAGGCGAGTGCGACGGCGGCCTTGCGCCAAGATGAAGTGCAAGAAGAAGTGTTCTTAGTGACGGTGGACGACGGCAAGGGCGGCTTTGTGCAAACGGCGCTCAATGTGCGCGTCGTGGGCACGAATGACGTGCCGCAGATTCATGTGGAGCAGGGGAGCGGGAGTCTTACGGAAAATGCCGACGTGCAGAGCCTTTCCGGGAGTATTAGTATAGACGATGCAGACGCGGACGGGGGCAAGCAAAGCATCACCGTCAACGATATGGAGGCACAGGAAGACGGCAGTATTACAGTCATGGGCGTATACGGAACCCTCGTCTTGCTGGCTGACGGGGACTATACCTATACACTGGGTACGACGCTGGAGCAGCAATCGCGGCTGGATGCATTAGATGAAGGGCAATCGCATGTGGAATCATTTGCAGTGCGCACGACGGACGCCCACGGCGCCACGGCAGAAGGAGATATTGCTATCACCATTCACGGCGCCGTCAATACCGGAACCGGTGAGGCGATGGGCGAGACGCGAGGGGATGAGCCACTGCTGGCGCTGGATTTAACAGAGGATACCGCGAGCGTCATCACTGAGGCGCATATGCCGTCACTGCCTGTTATGGCGAGGGATGCCAGCATGGGTGAGACGGTCGAGGGTATCGACCAGGAAGTTATGAGCGCAGACGAGGCCTTGGCACACATTGCAGCATCACCCTCAGCAGAAATGGAAGGGCAGGCGGCTGTCCTGCACAGTCTTGATAATAGCGGGAGCCTTGAGGGTGAGGCGGACATATCGGGGACGCATATCACATCGGAAGAGGCGCAAGATCTTGAGAATATGGAGGCCAAAGACATTTTGGTGGATGTGAAGGAGGGGATGAACGAGGTGCTTGAGGGCGTTGCTGCCGAGAGACAGGATGAAGACGCATGGGCATTTGCGGAGGATGCATTTGAATCAAGCGCATGGTCATTGGAGGAGGACGACGAGAACCTTGATTTTCTGTGGGATGAGGATGCCGGTGCCGGGATTGTGGATATGGGGGAACAACAGCATCACGAGGACGATGCTGCCGTACTTGCGGCGAAGGTGCAATTGGAGGTGCTAGGGTAGTGGCGTAGATTTATACAGTGAGGGGGGCTTGTATAAAAAGCTTCCCCCACACTGTATGCAAAAAGACTTTAGGAAACGCTGATTTAATGCCTTTTTGCCCTTTAACTGCGTCAAACTCATCTCGCGAAACACTTATATATGTCTAATATACCGCGTGCTTCTCGAAATTCACTTTCCTTGTTAAAGAACAAAAATTCGATTAAATCAGCGTTTCCTTTAAAACAAAGTTTCAAAAACTTTAAGTGCTTCGTGTATGGTGGCGTCCATATCCATATATTTGTACATGCCTAAACGTCCGCCAAAGATAACATTTTGCTCGCTTTCTGCTAAGCTCTTGTATTGATTGAAGAGCTGCGTATTTGCGGCGGTGTCGACGGGATAATAGGGCTCATCATTGTGCTTTGCGAAGCGTGAATATTCGCGTGAAATGACAGTATGGTCGACGGGGTCGCGTTCTGGATGATAGTGTTTGAACTCATGGACGCGCGTATAGGGGATATCTATATCGGCGAAGTTCATGACACTGCATCCTTGATAATCTTGTAGGGGCTTGATATCGTATTCAAAATCGACTGTGCGCCATTCGAGTCTTCCGAGCGAGTAATCAAAATAGGCATCGATGGGGCCTGTGTAGATGACGGTCGCGTCCTTGGGGATTTGTGCGCGTATATCGTTAAATTCGGTGTTGAGTTTTACGGTGATGAGGGGATTTTCGAGCATTTTCGAGAGCATGGCACCGTAGCCGTCGAGAGGTATGCCTTCATATTTGTGCGCGAAGTAGCGATTATTGTAGGAGGCGCGAACGGGGAGTCGTGTGATAATATCTGCTGAGAGTTCCGTGGGCGCTTTTTCCCATTGTTTTTGGGTATATCCTTTTATGAAGGCTTCATAGAGCGGGCGTCCGATGAGGGATATGGCTTTCTCTTCGAGGTTTTTCGGGTGCGGAATGTTTCCTTTTTCCTTTGCGAGGAAGTCATCTACTTCGTATGGCTTGAGGTTGAGATTGTAATAGCTGTTAATGGTATCGAGGTTGATGGGCATGGAATACACTTTGTTTTTGTACGTGGTGTAGACCTTGTGCTGATAGGTGTTAAAAGTTGTGAATTTATTGATATATTCCCATACATGTTCGTGTGATGTATGGAAGATATGGGAGCCGTACATGTGGTATTCCACTTGAGTACTTGGGTACAGCTCAGACCAGCAATTGCCTCCGATATGGGCACGCCTGTCAATGACAGTGACAGGCATGCCGTGAACGGCTGCAATACGCTCCGCAATTGTCGCGCCGAAAAGCCCGGCGCCGATGATGGTGTAGTGCATGAAAGTTCCTTAAGGATTCCTATCTTATGTGTCATAAGAAGATAAGAAATTAAACTTTTTCGTATATAGTATCTTCTTTTGTATCGTTGACTACATAAACATGAGCCCCAACCCCATAAGTCGAAAAAATTCTCGTTTTAGTGCCAGTCTCTCGTATAAAATCAAAAAAAGCTTTTGACACTCCTTTCTCATTCGATGCACGGTAGCACATATAGTCATCGAGTACGATGATGGTTCCTGGTTGAATAATATTTTTGCAAAAGTGAAACACATCTTTTGCTGCTGTATATGTATCGCAATCCACAAAAATTATTCTAGCTTTATTTATTCCCAAAGCTTCCGGGCCACTCTTAAGAGAGTCACAATAAAAACCCTTTATTAGTTTTGTGTTTATACGGGAATCAATTTTTGAAACACGTTTGCTCACTACGTCATAATCTGTAATAAAATTGGATCTTACAAAAAAAGGATGCTTATCCATGTCGTCTAGTTCACCAAATCCATCAAATGAATCAAAACCAAAAAAATTTGTACTATGAGTATTATTTGTTTGGTATTTTTTTGATTTCTTGTAGCATCGAATAGCATGAGAAAAACTTGAGCCAGTATACACGCCGAATTCAAGGTAATCACCTTCAATATCTTCAATTGCAGTATAATAAAATATTTTTGACAATAGCAAGTATTTTTCAATGTTATGCACTATGACAGGATCAATTTTTGAAATACAAAAAGATGCAAGGTTTTGCATGAAAGATGACCTTGCTATAGAACTAAATTTTTCTAACATTATAAATTCTCCTATATAAAGTTTTTATGCTGAAATACAACAATTTTTTGGAATACGTAGTTTATAAGAAATGATACGGCATAAGCAATTGTTAAGCCAATATATTGAAACTCTAGTGTTATTTTAAATTCATACCACATATACATACAGAAAGAACGTATGCAATATACGAGAAGTATGCTCGCAAGATAACCAGTCAGTCTTCTAAATGAAAAAGAAGCATTCTTTTCGGTACTTGAGGTATTTACAGGAAAAACATAAAATGTGAGCAAGATAAAGGCTAAAATAGCACTGAGCGTCAATCCACTTGCAATAGCTCCAAGATACACCACCCCCAGATACAATAAAGCCGCTGTGGTTAAATAATCTACGAAAAGTGTAACACAAGCGGTTACAAAATATCGTTGGAATGTCCTGCTTTGATAGAGAAAAAATTTAATAAACTCTACAAAGCGTCTCCACGCTGCTCGGGGATTTTCGCTTTTTTTGCTACACAAAATATTTGCCATCCATATATATGATTATTTAGGAGCAAGTTTCAAAAAATCATCAGGTCGCATGGCTTTATCATCGACATAAAAACCATTGCGGGCATAGGGTTTTCCAAAGCGTAGTCCATCATATGGGACATTGTGTTTTGCTAGCCAGTCAAGTGTTATTTTGCCGATATTAGCGAGGATTTTCGCCTCTTCATTTTTGCATGTTTCCATGCGTCTTGAGCTATAGATAATAATTTCCCAACCGGCATCATGGAATTCCTGCATTTTTTGAATAACGTCTACATTGGGTGTTTTATCAGGATAAGGCACATGAGGATCCTCAATGGTAATGGTATCATCTAAGTCTATGACTAAGACGGGTTTTGTATTTTGAAGTTTCACAGTGTCTATGGATAAAGACCAAAATGTTTCAATTTGTTCAGGTGTTCCCATGGGTTTAAATAGTGAGACTTCATCGATAACGATATTTTTGCCCGCATTTATATATTCTTGATATAAGGGAGCGACATAATACTCATGAACAGCAGACTTTTTTAGCATAGTCTCTGCAGCATGAAAAAAATGTTCTCCATCTCGAAAGTAATAAAAGCCGACACTTGCCCACTCTGAGATAGGGTCTTTTTCTTTAACTTCAATGATTTTTGGTGTGCCGTCTGTTCGGCAAAAGGACCATGAAGAACCTGATGCACGGGCACAGGGAATTATGCCATCAATAGCATAGTTCTGCATGGTAGTAAAAAGCGTTTTACTTTGAAAAAATGTATCACAATTGAAAATTACAACACTATTTTCAGGTGGTGAATATGACCTTGCCAGGAGTGCAGTCTCTAGTTGACCGCGTGTTACTTGATCGATTTCAAGCCAGTGTAATTTTAGAAAAGGATATATATTTTGAATGTGTAAAATTAACTTATCGCGAACTCGATGTTTTTTTTGAGTAATTACAATAAGCGTATCATCGGCATAAATGGGTAAGGAACGTAATGACCATTCAAGAAGTGTCGTCTCATGTAAACGAATACAAGCCTTCGGAAGCGTACCAAAAGTATCGTGAAATCTTGTCCCTTCTCCGGCAGCACAAATTATATATGTTGATGGCATAATAATCCTAATCTTTAAAAAATTTATAAAGTTCCATGGCGCGTAGCAATTGCATAGTCATGCGCAAAGGAGATTCCTTGTGTAATGGGATCATGGAGAGGAACAAGGAACCCTCATAAAGGCGTAACTGTTTTTCGTCAATCTTGCTATCAGACAGCATTTTTCTAAAAGGCTGTTCAAGATTTTTGAAACCAAATTCGCCTACAGGATCTTGCAACTGTAAAGTGAGGTCTTCAGCTAAGACTACTGTAAGCAATTCATACACCATAAAATCATAGTGTCCTAAAAATGAGTGGCTAAGTTTTGCAAGATCGTACCAATACGGCAACCAGCATGCACCAAGAGTTGAGCCTCCTCGTGGATCAATCAATTTAAGATTTTGTTTCACAGGATCATAGAGCATGTTCCCAAAAAACAAATCACCGTGCGACAAGGTAAGTGTTTGTTCTTTATGGGTCGCAATATCTTCTTCTAAGGCACGTATATAGGCATTTGCAAAAGCAGAAAAAGAGTCCCATCCTTGCAAGTGCGTAATAGAATTAAACTGCTCAATCTGTGACAACTCATATATTTGCTCAAGACGTTTTTGTGTTTTTGCAATAAATACAGCATGCATAAGGGCTTGGAATTCATCTCGCGAAACCTTTTTTTGTGGGCTGACGTTTAAATACTCTTGAATTTTATGCACAAGTGTTTGACAAGTGCGTTCGTCTTGAAATAAGCCATTTAAGACGGATTTTGCTATGTCTAAACTGGGAATGACTTCAATTTCATAAGAGGCAGTATCCTTGCTCTCTATATAGTCGCCACATTGCGGATAGTATGGTCTTAGAGCCGAGGGTAAATTATTTAAAAAAGTATGCTCTGCGAGCATTTTTTCTTTGTTATTTGAAGTTTTAAGAAAAAAACCGTGACGACATGCAGATAAAGAATTAAAATATCGTAAAGACAAGTTCATATTAAATAAGAGCAAAACGTTTATTGGAACATACAAATCAAGAAATTGCGCGTCATTAAAACGTATTTTTGCAATATCACCACGGTGTGATCCGTTCACGATGTCGTTCCATGAGCCCACACTTAAAATAGGGTTTTCGGAAGATTCGTGAAAAACATAGAGGGGAATGTCGGTACTGCTTGCTTTTGTAAGTACATGCTCAATGACTTTTATATCAAGCGGATAAAAGCGCATGTCGAGGACACATATTTTATCGTGTTTTTTAAAAATAACATTGCTGTTGATTTGCCATTGGCATAACTGATCTTGCACGTCTTCTTCTGTGAAGGGCATTTGCCTATTCCACAAAATATATTCAGCATCTTGAAAAGCAGGTACGCTTTGCCATGTTTCTAGGTATGACTTTTTACATATTCGCAATTTGTGAAGAAATCGTACTCCAATGCCTTGGCGCAAAAAGGAATTTTCAGGAAGGCCGCAATAGATAAAGACATAAGGAATCATCGCTTACCCTTTCTTTTTGAGTACAAATACCATGCACCGAAGACTGGAATGATAGCATAAATAATATATACAAGTTCTGTATACGGATAATGATCATAGATTGGCATAGAAAATCCAACACTTCCAGCAATTCGAGTTACAATAATAGAAGCCGCTTCATGTGCTGAGTGTACTAAAAGAAAAATAGCCGCCCATTCCAGCGCCCATGCGCATGTCGTCATAATAATTACAATGGAAAGTGTTCCCGGAGTACCCCATGCCAATTCCCCAATACTCCTTTGCAATACTGTTAAATATTTTAATATTTGTACATCCATAATAAAAGGGATTTTATGTGCCAATATTTTCTTGCGTGCACGTAAAATGAGGGGATTAAATGCAAACACAGCTAGCCACAGTATAAATAAGAGGGCAATCATAAACAGTAAGAAATATACGTCAAAACCGTCGCTAATACAGATAAAAACAAAAACTGCAAAAATATCAATTACTCTAAATATAAGCAGTGAGTAAAAAACGGGTATAAGAGCATCTTTTTTGTAATAGAAAAAAAACAGTAAAAGAAAGAACTCAAAAGTCAATGCAAAAAGGAATTCTCCTGCAAGGATGCTCAAAAAATGAAATATAAGAACCAAAGTGAGTGGGAGTCTCCACTTTCCCAAAATAAAATAAAGACGTAGCCCCCGGAAAAAATGTGCGAAAAAGAAGATGATGAGGGCAGATATTGTAATAGCATCAAGGTTCATCATACACTGTGTCAATTGCGATACATTACTTGCGATGTGTATTGTTTTGCATTATGATTACCAGAAAACAATATTTTTGCATTGAAAGTAAATTGCCTTGTAAGACTGAGGATATGCAAGGCTTGCTTAAAAACTTTGGCATTGGATACTTGGTCGTCTTCGCGCCATGTGAGAGGGAAGAACAGGAAGGGTGATTTTTTCCAGATGCTGTAATAGAGCATATATACGTTGAAAGTAAGATTGTCTGGGAAGGGGAGATAGAATTGAGAGCGTAAGAAATTTGCGGAATACATATTCAGCCCTGCGCCCATATCTGTCACCCATCTGCGTGTGACAAGTGAAATAAAGATGTTAAAGACGATATTTCCAAATGTTCTAAAGGTTGAATATCCTACAAGCCGTGACTCACGCGCAAAACGAGAACCAAGGAGACAATCATATTGAGTATGCGTGCCATTTGCGATATATGGTAAGAGGTCGGCAATATCGCCTTGATCATCACCATGCAACACAACAAGGTAGTCGTAGTTTTTTTCAAGGCAATGATTGAAAGCTACTTTGTGTGAGCCTCCGAGGCTATAGTTGTCGTCATTTTGGAGCAATGTAACTGGACAGCCTTCTATTTTAGCAAGTGCGTCCTTTGCCGCATTAAGAGTGCCGTCCGTACTACGGTTTTCTACTACGAGTATCTCAGCAAATTGCTGCGCGATACTCGGTGTGAGTTTAGCCAATACACGCGGTAACTGTTTTTCACAATTATACGCTGGTATGAATAGAAGAATTTTATGCACCTTAGATTTTCCTTTTGCGAAAATTGAAAATTAATGGAATACATAATGGAATAACAAAATATATCATGAGTATAATATCTATAATATATAAGTGTGATGCCATAGGAGCCGCCCATAACAGAGAAATCATTTTTCCGCTGGGGCCTAGGAGAATTGCCCCTACGGTAAGCAAATAAATTTTATCATAGTTTCGCTTAGCAAAAATAAATGCAAAGGCAGCTATATAGAGAACACACAGCACCCAAGGGGCAATGCTACGGTATTTGGCTCCATATGCAACCATCGTCGAATAGAAGCTGGAAGCGGATAGAGGGGGAATAAATCGTAATGCTTTTCCGGGTTCCGCAGCTATTAATTTATTTTGCTTTAATGCTGCAATAGGTCTGTTGGATATTCTTGAATACGGATATAACTGTTCATTCAACAAAGCTTTTGCAAAGATTAATCGAGATTTTATAAATGCAAGAGGGTATTTTTGTATGTACTCTGTAGCAATACTATTCATCAGGATAGGGTAATCCTCATCATAGAATTTATTTATAACAGGGCGGACAGTCGTATTAAAGTTTCCCTCTTGCCACTCTTCTTTTATTTTCTTTATATCCACATATTTTGAAAGTAATGTCATATCTTTATTAGACAATAGATTATCTCGTACTAAAAATCCCAAAACGGACAACTTATTCTGTGCGGCTCGATGTGGGTTAAATTGTGAAACTTGACCGATGATAACTTTTTCAATCCCCATTGCAAGAATAAGCGTCGCAATAGGTACGCATATCGCCCACGCAGTTGCTTGTATATAATTTTTTTTAGGCAGGAAATGGATAAATAGTGCTGCGGCAAAATATAAGCACAAGTCATAGCGTATTGTAGTCGCTAAAAAAAGAAAAAAACATGCAATGTAAAACAGTAACTTGCTCTTCTCTACGCATAGTGCGTTGTAGATGGTGAGAACCAGGCCTGTTACCGCCCAAAGTCCTACAATGGGGCGCTCGGTAATGGAAATCTCAGTAATCAAGAGTGGGAATGTAGTTATCAGTATTCCTAAAATGTAGGCAAAATATATATGGATTTTTTTAGCAATTAAGCAAGTGTATAGAGTAAAAAACGTTACAGCACACAAGGATACTCCTAAAAAGAATATTTGCGGTGAGCCAAGCACAATATATCCGATCATTGCTAATATATCATATGAAAGCGAAAATATAGAAGTATGTACGCCAGCTATCGTGGTAAACTGTACAGCGGAATCCCAAGAAATGACAGGATATAGCAAATATGATATAGCAGTATAGTAAGTAAAAAAGAATCCAAATAATGATAAGTGCAGGGTGTTTTTTGAAGCAAAATCAAATATTTTATTCCTTTTAGAAAATAAAAGCAAGATACAGGCAGATAAAACAAGGGAGATTAGTAGCTGGTAATTGATATAAATATTTGTATATGCTTTATAGTCATTCGCATTGAAGGGGAGTTTTATAAATTCTCCATGTGCATCTTTATACGCAATTGAGTTTATAAAACGTATATTGACGAATCTATTTGAGATATAGGCAGTTTTGTTTTTTATAGGGATTGCAAAATGTTCAACATAGTGATAGCCAGTATCTAAATATAGTTTTCCATCAGCAGTTTCATAGGGTACTGAAAGTTTTACGTTGGAATAATACGGAGTTGATGTATAGAGATAGGTGAATGTAATAAAAAACAGCATTAAAAAAAATATAAGATAATACATGTTTTTTTTGAAAAAAATATATGTACTGTCCTTTGTTGGTAAAATAATTTTCATATGACTCCAACTCATTTCTTTACAAATCGATATTAATTTACTTCAAATGTTTACGCATTGCTGCTATAAACGCTTTACGCGTTGTATGAATATCCTTGCTAGACAAGTGATATATATAATTATATAGTTCTCTATATGTATGCTTTTTGTACTCTTGTTCAACTTCAAGTGTCACAACTTGTCCCTTGCACACAGGCATTTCATATTTATAGGGTTTGTCGTGACACACATGTAAAGGGCTTGAAATAATATTCTTTCCGTCAATTTTGATGGATGCATAAGTCGTCCACAGAGGCTCACGTGTACCATGAAAACGATAGTCTTTGCCCTTGAAACTAAATACTAATGTACCGTCATGTGTTGCTCTTAGGGTAGTTTGTGCGCTTTTCTCAGAGCATTCAAGTACAATCCCCGTACCCTCACGCACGACTTTGTTAAACCAACTAGGTTTCGTGATCGGTGTAGAAGAAGAGGTGATTTCAAGCGTTGGAGTAAGGGTAACATAGTTTTTAATGTCAACGCGAAAGGTATGTAAATTTTCAAC